>WRFT01000028.1 GCA_009776385.1 Clostridia bacterium | reverse complement strand
TACAGAAGCGGTAACCACGGGCAGTTCATTTCGGAGAAGAAAACCGTATCCATGCGGGAGTTATGGGACAGTGGATTACTGGAAAAGCACTACTTGAGCAAGCTACGTGATGAAATAGACTTACTGGATGGCGCGGGCGACGCGTTCGCATATGACAAGGTACTCGCGGGGGAGTTGACCCCTGTCTTTTTCGGATCCGCCATTACCAATTTCGGTGTAGAGCCTTTTCTGGAACGCTTCCTTAAGCTTACTCCACCGCCGCTTCCCCGCAAAGGCCGGGAAGATTTTATCATGCCGGAAGAACCCTTCTTTTCCGGGTTTATCTTTAAGATTCAAGCAAACATGAATCCCGCGCATCGGGATCGGCTCGCTTTCCTGCGTGTGGTCAGCGGTTCGTATGAAAAGGGCATGACGGTTTGGCATTCCGGAACAGATAAAGAAATAACGCTGAAACAACCGCAGCATTTCATGGCTGATGAACGTGAGATACTGGAGGAGGCATGGCCGGGGGATATCATCGGCCTGTTCGATCCGGGCATCTTTCACCTGGGAGATACCTTGTCTGCGGGCCGGAAGGTACAGTATGAGGATATCCCCGTGTTCGCGCCGGAACGATTCTGCCGTGTCCGCGCGGAAAACAGTTTAAAGCGAAAACAGTTTTTAAAAGGCATCACGCAGTTGTCTCAGGAAGGCGCGATCCGTGTGTTCAAACGCACGGAAACGGGCAGGGAAGAGATGATTATAGGTGTAGTGGGGCAGCTTCAGTTCGATGTGCTGGAGTACCGTTTGAAGAATGAATACCAGGCCGATTTGGTGATGGAATCACTTCCGTACCGATTTGTGCGTTGGGTAACATCGCTGCCCGCGCCGCCGGAAAAGTTAAGGTTAACCTCCACCAGTGCGCGCGCGGCGGATGATAAAGAAAATCCGGTCTTGATGTTTGAAAACGAATGGTCTATCCGGTTAGCTTTGGAAAACAACGACGGCCTGCAACTGTCGGAGACACGCGGGGGTATAACGGCGTAAAACGCGGGGAGGTATCATCCGGTGACGACTAAAGATGAATACTATCAGCAGGTGCTCGAAAACAGACGGTTACTGGCGGATCCGCAAATGACAGAATGCCCCTGCCCGAATCCTCTTTGTGATTGGCATGGCAAATGCAAAGAATGCGTCGCGCTGCACAGGCATTATAAAGATCATATACCGGTTTGTCTGCAGCCTGTCATCAGCGATAAAATCGCGGCGCTGGCAGGGGTTGCGGAATTGGTTACCGTCAAGAAAGAACCCACACCCACCACATACAGGCAGTATGTGAAAGAACAGGATTCAGACAAATAATAAACCAACCGGCGCGTCGGCATATCGTTTCGTCTGCTAACTTATATGGGATAAAATAACGTTTTGCATATGCTTAAACGCTCGGTGTATCCCGCGTGACTTTTCGTATCCATCGATAGGAGTTGACCTCAAAAAAGGCGACGATACATTTTAAGATTTGGTCCGATTTAAGGCAGGCGAACACCACGACGGGGCTTAGGTTAAAAACAAACGCGCATAACGCCGATGAAGGTAAAACAATGCCCCACATATGGATGAGGTCATTATACAACACGAACTTCGTATGGCCGCCGCCCCTGACAATGCCGGTGAGGCAAGACATTTGATAGGCCGTTCCGATAACCGTGACAGACAGAATATCGATAAACTGTCCCGCAAGGCTCGCCGTTTCGGGCTGCAGCGAAGAGGCGTACAGTGCGAGTATCGCCGGCTTTACCCATTGAAAAGCGAAGCATGAAACGATACCCAGGCATAAGAAGATAACCTGGAACGACCGCGTGTATTCCCGAACGGCCTTCAAGTCGTCCCTCCCTACCGCCTTGCCGGTGATGACACCGGAGGCGGCCGCGGAAGCGTAGACGATGACCGACAGCACCTGCGCCAGCGTGGTGGCGACAGCGTTCGCGCCAATCGCCGACGGGCCCATACGTCCTAAAATGACAGCTTGCAGGCACATGGCAATGCCCCAGCTTCCGCCGGAGAGAATAACCGGAAGGGATACGCGAATAAAGTCCTTATGCAGAACCTTGTCTATGCGCAGCGCTTCCTTTATCTGCATTTGTATTTTCTTGTCTTTTTTCCATGTAAAAACGGCGATGACGGCAAACTCCGCCGCACGGGAGATAACCGTAGCCAGCGCCGCGCCCGCCGCTCCCATTTCCGGGAAACCGAAATGTCCGAAAATCATAATGTAATTTAAACCGATGTTTAAAAACAAAGACATAACGGACACCTTGACCCCCAGAGATACGGTCTCCGCGGATTGGTGTACACGAAGCAATATGCCGGACAGGGCGGACAGCAGCAAACCGGCTGACATGATGCGCAGGTAGTTTGCGCCGTCACGAACAATCGGAGCGTCATTACTAAAGACAGATAAGATAGGTACGGGTATAACCAGCGCCGCGACGGCAAAAAAACCGGATATCATCAGACCGGTTCGCAGCGCGGAAGAGGCGACCTTCCGTATCGCGCCCGTCTGGGCGGTTCCCCAGTATTGGGAACCCATCACACTTGCCCCATCCCCGATACCGCCTATCAGCATCATCAGCAAAAACTGTATTTGGTTGGCCAACGCCGCGCCGGACATGGCGGACTCCTGATAAGCGCCCAACATAAAATTATCCGCGAGATTTACGGAAAAACGCACTAAATCCTGTACCGCTATAAAGGCGAGCAATGAGATAAAGTTTTTATAGAAGGATTTATCGCGTGTCATCAGCCGCATGGTATCATCCCGCCTTCCGCCATAGATGCTTTTAAACCGATACGCGTGCAGGGCACATTCCCCTCAACCAAATCGGCAAGATGATGGCGCGCGTGGCCGATAATTACGGTGGTCCCGTTTTTAACGGAACGCAGCGCGTATTCAAGCTTCGCCCGCGCGCCGTTCGCGCCCGCGCGGCTCGCGCCGATGCATTTTTCCTGCAGCGCGCGGATGGCGCATTCTACTTCTTCGATAGTATCTCCCGTCAGGTCGCGTACGAGGGTGGCAGGATCCGAGGTGTCGCGGTAGATGCCTTCCGTGGAAGTCATCAGCACGAGGGTCTTCGTTCGTACCAATCCGGCGATGACCGAGGCGGTCTCGTCGTTGTCGACACATTCATACACCGATTCGCCGGACAAGCGGCGGTGGTACAATTCCAGTTTCCGGTTTTCCTCATCCGAGACCGGATCGTTATAGTTGATGATGGGAACCGCACCCTGGCAGGCGGCGCGCAGCAGCAGCCTGTGGATATGATCGCGTTTGACCGGATCGTTAAAATGCGTGTGCTCTACCAGCACTTGCCGGATACCGTACTCCGGCGACACAAACCTGCGGTACAGTTCCATGACAATTGCCTGACCTTGCGCGGCGTAATCGGCCTTATCCTGTTCAGAATCACCCGTCAGTTCACGCCCCGTGCGGCGCAGATAGTCTAGCCGGCCGATTTCCGTCGCGCCGGAAGTGATTAAAATCATGCCGGGTTTAAGGTCTCTGCCGAGCCTGGCAAAAATGTTATAATCGATATCCTTATCTTCTTTCCTGATAAGGGCCATGGAACCTATCTTCGCAACCAGTTCAAATCGTTGATCCACGCGGGGCGCACTCCTTTATCATGGCGTCATCATTTAGGTATCCGGCATTCGCGGCATCGGGAATCCGTCAATTCAGGTTAAACCGGGATGTTATCATCTTCTCCAGCGTCTGTACGGCGTTTTGATAACCGTATACATTGTCCAGTACTACGTCTGCCAGTGTTCGGTAATCCTCCTTGTGTTCCGCGTAAAACGCGTATATTTCATGCGCCCCTTTTTCCAGCAGCTGCGGACGCGTTTCCAAGCGTATATCTTGTGTAATGTCCTCCGGAGGCCGGTCGATTAAAATAATATAGCCGTGATTCCGCATGATTTCGCGGTTCACCGGAATCGCGGCGCATTCACCGCCCGTGGAGATGATGGATGGCGTTGCGTCAATAAGCATCATCAGCAAGTTTGTTTCCGCTGTCCGATAAGCCTCTCCACCCTCCCGTTCATACAGCTCGGGAAGGTTCATTCCCGTAAGCTCCGCGATACGTTGATCGGTATCAATGAAGGGCAGTTGCAATTTAGCCGCGACGCGTCTGCCGAGACTGGATTTTCCGGAACCTGCCGTACCGATTAAAAAAATATGACGTTCCAGCATAATGCTACTCCCTTTTATTTTTATCCGCCTCGCGTCAAGCACGCTAAAGCCCGTCATTCCCTTTTGACAGTGTAAAGCGAAACGCGGCGCCGTTTTGTTTAGGTATCGCCGAAATGGTCTTGCCGTGCAGTTTAAGGATACTCTTGCAAATAGACAACCCTAACCCCGTGCCTTTTCCTGCGGTGTGCGCCTTATCGGCGGTATAAAAACGCTCGAAGATATGTTCCATGTCATCCGGCAATATTCCTTCACCCGTATCCGATATCGTCACCGCAACCTCTGAGCCGTCATCCCGGGTCTCAACCGTTATTACGCCGTTTTCGTGGGAAAACTTGACGGCGTTATCCAGCAGGTTAATAATAACCTGTTCTATTCTATCCGGGTCGGCATACACATAGGTGGCTTCATCCGGAAGACGGATATCCGGATGAAGCAGTTTGCGGTCGATGTCATTCATAAAGCTTATCAGCACCCGCCGAATCAGCTCATTAATATCAAAACGCGCCGGTGTCAGCGTAAAGGCGGACTGTTCCATATGGCTTAAGTTAAGCAGATCCGTAATCAATTTGGACAGTCTTTTCGTTTCACCGCTCACGATATTCAGGTATTTCCCGGTTTCTTCCTTTGCAATGGTACCATCCCTAAGCCCTTCGATATAACCGCGAATGGAAGTAATGGGGCTTCGCAGCTCATGGGAGACATTGGCTACAAACTCACGGCGGGATGTTTCCAGTTCCGCCAGGCGCTCAACCATGATGTTGAAGGCCTGTGCTACCTCGTCTATCTCCGGAACCACCGAGGGCTCTGCGCGTACGGTAAAATCTTCCTGGCTCATCCGCGCGGCGGCAGCGGCCATCCCTGTCAAGGGTCTGGTGATACGCTTGACAAACCAGAAGACTAAAAAACCACTGATGGCAGCCGCGATAATCGTCACCAACAGGACTTGATTCAGCAGGGAGGCGTACGAAGCCTGTATAACCTGCGCGGGCGTGTGGATAAAAACGGTCCCGACCACAAGGTCTTTTTCTATCCAGGGCACGGCTACAATAAAAACCGGTCCGTTTGAACCCGGAAAAGTGGTTTGTGTCTGCATTTCCTTGCCCATTCTGGCGGATTGCAGCATGGTATGGATTTCGCGCATGTTCAAAGCCGCGGCAAAATCCGGATCATCCTGGCTGACGGTCTGTATGTTTTGCAAAATCTGGTTTTGCCGGTTTACCACCACAATATAGGCACGGAACTCTTCATAAACTTGCCGTGCCTTCCATTGCAAGAGTGTGTTGGCGGAGGGCACTTGAGAAAAGGAGAAAACGGCGCCGTATTTTACAGGCGCGCCGGGATATACGGTATCCCGCGTCAAGCTGGCTAAATAGGCGATTTCGCGCGCCTCTTTTTTCAACTCATCCATGCGGGAGTTTATGCGTAAATCACGGATGGTAAAATAAGAAAAGACACTCATTAAAATCAACGCGAACAGAATAACAGACATAAACAGGCGAAAGAGCCGCGCAAACATGCTTTTAAACACCTAAAGCCCTCACTTCACCTCAAACTTATAACCGACACCCCATACCGTGCGGATATGCCAGCCATATGGCTCGCAGTCAGGCAGCTTCTCGCGCAGGCGTTTGATATGTACGTCCACCGTGCGGCTGTCGCCGAAGAAATCATAGCCCCATACCTGCTCCAGCAACTGCTCACGGGTAAATACCATGTTCGCGTGCGACGCGAGAAAATGGAGCACTTCCAGCTCTTTGGGCGGCATTTCCACGCGGTTCCCGCGGTAATAGACCTCGTATTGGGAAAACGTAATGGTTAACCCCGGAAAAGACAGAGAATCGGGTTTGTCCTGGTCCGTGCCCTGGCTTCGCCGCAAAACGGCCTTGACCCTGGCGGTCAGTTCCTTTCCGTCAAACGGCTTCGTCATATAATCGTCCGCGCCAAGTTCCAAACCAAGCACCTTGTCAAACGTCTCATCCTTTGCGGTCAGCATGATAATGGGTATGGAGGAAGATTGCCGAATCGTTCTTAGTACCTGCCAACCATCCATCCCCGGCAGCATAACGTCCAATATGATC
Organism: Clostridia bacterium; assembly: GCA_009776385.1. Classification (GTDB taxonomy): domain Bacteria; phylum Bacillota; class Clostridia; order Christensenellales; family Aristaeellaceae; genus WRFT01. The sequence goes on along the minus strand of WRFT01000028.1, from coordinate 6,312 downwards.
AGGGCCGGCGGCAGGCGTCTGAAGACCGCCAACGCCTCGTCTCCGCGCACGGCGGTCTTAATGCAATAGCCTTCCCTTTCCAAGTACAGGCGCGCCAGATGACTGATATTTTCGTCATCGTCAATCAGCAGAATCATGGGCTGCGTATCTTTGGGTTCCTTCATAATCCGTCACCTCATTTGAGTGTGATGACCGTGACACCTTCCTCGCCTTCACCGTAAACACCCTGCCGGTATTTTTTTACATGCGGATGGCGTTTTAAATGGGCTTGTATACCTCGGCGCAGTACACCTGTCCCCTTACCGTGAATGACGGAAACTTCGCGATAGGACGCCATCATCGCCTCGTCCAAATACCGGTCCACCTCCGGGAGCGCCTCGTCCAAGGCCAGCCCGCGCACATCAATTTCAAGCGGTACGCTTCTAACAAGCTGATCGGTTTGTGTCCTTACCGAAGTTTGCGATGGGGGCGATACCTCTTTAACTAACCGTAACTGTGAGATATGGCTCGTTAAATTTAAGATGCCCGCTTGCAGGCGTACGTCTCCCCTCGCGTCCGGCTTGGCAAGCACCGTGGCGTTTTGGTTTAAACGTACAATTTCTACCACATCGCCGATGCGTAATGTCGTGGGCGGCGCAAATACCGTGTCGGTCGGTTCTCTCAACTCTTCGGTCAAGGAATCCAATCCGTCATCCAAACGTTTACGCAATGCCTGGGCTTGCCGATCTACGGCTTGCATGCCCTCTTTACGAAGCTTCTTTAAATCCGACAGAATCGTCTCAGATTCGCGCCGCGCTGTTTCAAGCACGCGTTTAGCGTCCTCCTTGGCTTTTTTAAGCTGAGATTCACGTTTGCCTTCCATCTCCGATCGCAGGAGTTCCGCCTCATTTCGCAGCCGCTGTGTCTCCGCGTGCGCCTCCTCGGCGAGCAGGCGTTCCTTATGCGCGATACGGCGATGGTATTCGGCGTTGGCAATGACATCCTCAAAACGGATGGTGTCGGCGGAAAGACGCTCCTTTGCCTTTGTGATAATCGCATCCGGCAAGCCGAGTTTTCGGGATATTTCAAATGCGTTGCTTTTCCCGGGAACCCCAATGGATAACCGGAAAGTTGGCCGCAGCGTTTCCACATTAAATTCCATAGACGCGTTTTCCGCGCCTTCCGTCGTCAGGGCAAAGGCCTTCAACTCCGAATAATGCGTGGTCGCCATCACGCGCACATCCCTTGCAATCAGCTCGGTCAATAAGCTTTGCGCCAACGCCGCGCCCTCAGTCGGGTCGGTACCCGCGCCCAACTCGTCAAACAACGCTAAATCCCGCGGCTTCGCGGACGCCATAATGGATACGATGTTCGTCATATGGGATGAGAAGGTGGATAGGCTCTGTTCAATGGATTGCTCATCGCCGATATCCGCGTACACATCCTCAAAAAAACTCATTTCAGTGCCTAAATCCGCCGGTATATGCAGCCCTGCCTGCGCCATTAGCGACAAGAGCCCTACCGTTTTAATGGTAACTGTCTTGCCTCCGGTATTAGGCCCTGTGATGATAAGCGCCGTAAAATCCTGCCCAAGCCTGATATCGACGGGTACAACGGCATGCGGATCAATCAACGGATGACGGGCACGAAGGATACGTATACGCCCCTCGTTATTCATCTTAGGTGCGCAAGCCCGTTGATTGCGTGCCATCAGTCCCTTTGCAAAGGTAAAATCCAGCCGTGACAGCAGGGTAAAGTCTCCCTTAAGCTGTTCCGCGTAAGGAGCGATCGAAGCGGAAAGCGCTTGCAGTATCCGCTCTATTTCCGCCTTTTCCTTGGCTTCCCATTGCCTTAATTCGTTATTAATTTCCACTACCGCCATCGGCTCAATGAACAGCGTAGCGCCGGAAGCGGATTGGTCGTGAACCAGCCCCGCCACCTGAGAGCGGTACTCCTGTTTAATGGGCAGCACATATCGATTGTTGCGTACGGTAACGATAGCCTCCTGCAAACAGCGCTGATAAGCGGAACTTCGCAGCATATCGTTCAGCTTTTCACGTACGCGGTCCGAGGCCTTTCGCTTCTTACGCCGAATATCGTAAAGGTCGGGGGAGGCGTGATCGGCTATCTCATCCTCCGTCAGGATGGCGCGTGTGATATCCTCTTCAATGGATTGATAAAAACCCATCACGGAAGCCATACCCGTCAGCAGCGGCGTATTCTCCCGTTCGGTGACCAGTGTCTTTTTAGCGGATCGGATCGCCCGCATGACCGCCGCAACCTCCAGCAGCGCCTTAGGAGTTAGTGTCGCGGACTTTGAGCAAAGGTCCAACCAGGGACGTGCGTCCGGAAATGACGCCATCGGATGACCGCCGTAGTAACTTAACACAACGCAGGCTTCTTCCGTTTCGGCTTGCGCGGTCAGCATGGTGTCAAAATAATCATGCGGCTTGAGTGCCTCACAGATCTCCGTGCCGGAGGGCGTTAAGGCATGGGTCGCAAGTGTTGCGCGGATAGTCGTAAATTCCAGAACCCTTAAGGTTCGCTCTTGCATATAAACACCGCTTTCGTAGGCAGGGTAAGCACACGCCGAAAGGCTTTTCCTTTGCATCCCCTATTATAATACACGTGCAAACCGCACATCAAACCGGACGCCGTAAGCAGCGCGGCGCCCGCTAAAAACGCAACCCCTTATGGATTATCGCTGCGCTCGGCGGCGCGTCCGCCCTTTTGCAGCTTCATCAGGTTACGGCGCAGTTGCGTGTTTTCATCCTGCGCCTTTAACAGGTCGTCCGCGATGTTCAATGCCGTTAAAATCGCCGACGCGTAGGAAGGAAGCCGTGTAGACTGTTCTATTTCTTGTAATTTCCTGTCAACATATAAGCCAACACGCTTCACGTACTCTGTGGAATCTTCCGATACGATGGTGTATGACTTGCCGCCCACCGTAACAGATGTCTTTTTACGTTCCAGATAAAACACCCCCATGTATCCGGCGTGAAGGGTATAATGAGCCGTAATCCATTACTTTAATTGCTCAAAGGGATATTCTTTGCCGAATGTTTCCACACGGATGGACGCGATGACCTGATCAGTCAACGGTTTGTCACTTGTATTGCGTTTTTGGTTAACAATCTTTTCGGCTGTATCCATCCCCGATAAAACCTGGCCGAACGCCGCATAGTTCCCGTCCAAATGAGGGGAGTTGCTTGTCATGATAAAAAACTGAGAACCCGCCGAATCGGGATGCTGGCTTCGCGCCATGCTAAGCACGCCGGGCGTATGCTTCAACGCGTTGTCATGGCCGTTAGCAGAAAACTCGCCGCGTATGGAATACCCGGGGTTTCCCATACCCGTGCCGTTTGGACATCCGCCCTGAATCATGAATCCGGGAATGACACGGTGGAATATCAAACCGTCATAATAGCCCGTGTTAGCAAGCTGTATAAAATTCCCGGCGGAATGCGGCGCGATATCCGGGTACAACTCTCCGCGCATGGTATCGCCGTTTTTCATAATGATTTCAAAAACAGGCAGCCCTTTTTTTTCTTCAGCCTCGCTCACCTTTACCACCCTCTCAACGGGATGCCCCGCTTCATTCGACGAATTAACCGGCGCGCAGGCAGACAACAGGCATACCGCCGCCAGAAGTAAAACCCATTTTCGCATTATCTAACACCTCCGAACCGACCTCATTGTACAGGATACCGGCTTTGATTGCAAGGAAAGCGCCGTTGCGATGTTATTATCCTTTTCTGTTTTCCATTTATAACATCATGTGGATGCGGACGGAACTGCCGTAGAAGCCCCTAGCCGTACACCCTCCCATAACGCGGCTTTACGTGCGATCATTTGGTCAACATGGCTTATATACGTGTCGATATCGGAAACAGACGGAGCGCGTTCGATGCGGTTCTCTTCTTGTATAACGCGTTTGGTCATAGCACCTGCTCCGATACCCAATACAGTCGCCGTTTCCTCCATCATACCCACATTATAAAGGCATATATGGCCCCGCGCCGCGTAACCGACGTTCTCCAAATTGCCTGCGGCGTATTTTTGGCGATACAGGTAGTAGGGTTGTAAACCCATCGCCTCCGCGGCGGCTTCCGCGTCGCGGATCATCCGCGACACAATCAACGCGTCCGGCAGCGGATAAGCGTCCAAACGCATGCGGCTGGCGCGTTTTAAACATAGGGTGTGAACGGTTAAGGATTCCGGCCCGAGGGCGGCCACAGCTTCCAGCGTTTGATTAAAATCGTCGGGGGTCTCGCTTGGAAGACCCGCGATGATATCCGCGTTGATGTGCCCGAACCCCGCGCTGCGTGCCAGTACAAACGCCATTTCTGTCTCCCGCGCGGTGTGGTTTCTGCCAATGGCGCGCAGTGTCCTGTCATTCATGCTCTGCGGGTTGATGCTCAAACGTGTTTTACGGTCACGTATGGCGTCAAGCTTTGCGTGTGTTAGGGTGTCCGGCCTACCGGCTTCAACGGATGTTTCCTGTCTGTCCGGGAAAAATCGGTCAATCATGCGCATGAGCCTTTCAAATCCGCTTATATCAAGCGATGTGGGCGTACCGCCTCCGATATACAGCGCGCGCGGCGTCAATAACAGGGTGTTCATCAAGGCGCGTGTTTGGCACATATCTTTTTCCAGCGCGTCCAAATAGGGAGTCACGCGCCGGCCGTCTCCCAATAATCCCGACGAGAAGGAGCAATAGGAACATAAACTGGGGCAAAAGGGGATGCCGATATAGATATCCGCGTGTTGCTTGCCCGGCGCGGGCAGTTCCTTTTGCGTATCCGCGATACGCTTAAGCAGCGCCGCTTTTTCGGGGGCAACATCAAAAAGGCTTATCAATCGTTCGCATGCCGCCTCGGGCGTTCCGGCCTCCCGCAACTGCTCGTAGAAAAGCCGGGTCGGGCGGATACCCGTTAAACTTCCCCAAGGAGGATGTATACCGGTTCCCTCCTTTAAAAGCGTGTAAAGGGACTGCTTTATCAGCCGCTTCTGTACGCGTTTGCTTCCTACAGGGTCGTCTGTACCCCTAGGCGCGCTTAGATGAACGGTTCTGCCCCAGCCTGAAAATTCACAAACATAATATTCATTTTCTGTATCAAAACGGTGGGATAGCCATGTATCCGCATCGGCCTCAGACGTCGGCTCCGCATCCGGGAAGAACAACCGTATGACATCCATCATGTCTGCCGTAAAATGGGCTGTTGGCGTGGATAAGGTAATTTTCACGCGTCAGGACCTGCGAATATCCGTAAACATGCATTCCTCCCCGTGCCCGGGATGTATAAAAAGGTTTTCCCGCAGCCGTAGCAGCCGCCTTAAAGATGCGCATAAGTCATGGAAATTACCTCCGGGGAAATCGGTAGCGCCATAGCCGTTGCGAAACAGCGTATCGCCCGTGAAGAGATGGTTTTCACAGCGGTAACAAACGGAGCCGGGTGTATGCCCCGGCGTATGCAGCGTCTCAAAGCGGAGACCCGCCAGTTCTTCCGCATCGCCTTCTTGCGTCGGGCGGGGCTTAAGCGGCAGCGTGATAAGCGGGGGATACTGTTCAGAAACGTTCAGCGCCGGATCCCGCAGATATACGCTGTCCGATGGATGGAGGTAGACGGGTATATCTAAAAAAGCCGCCGCTGTCAGCGCGCCGATATGGTCAAAGTGCCCGTGCGTTAAAAGACAGGCGGCCGGGCTTCGGTTGCCGGCGGTTTTTAATATGAGAGAGGGATCGGCGCCCGGGTCAATGATGACGCAATCTTCCCGATCGTCCCTGTATACAATATAGCAGTTAACGGCAAACGGCCCGGCGACGGCCTTTATCACTTCCATACAGCCTAAAACTCCTTCTTGCTGTCCAGCAGAATGGTAACGGGGCCGTCATTGACCAAAGAAACTTCCATGTGCGCCCTAAAAACCCCCGTTTCTACCGTCAAGCCGCTGTCCCGCCACAAAGTGAGTAACAGGTTATACAGTTCAATGGCCTTTTCGGGCCTGGCGGCTTTCACAAAGCTCGGCCGCCTTCCGCCCCGCGCGTCCGCACAGAGTGTAAATTGGCTGACGGCCAAAATCGCTCCGTTCACATCCTTGACGGAACGGTTCATCTTCCCGCCGTCATCCTCAAAGATACGCAAGTCTTGAGCTTTTTGGGCCATATACCGCACATCGTCTTCGGTATCCGTATCCATCACACCCACTAAAATCATCAGCCCCTTGTCAATACGGCCCGTTAGGACGCCGTCGGACAAAACGCTCGCTCCGGAAACACGCTGTACCACGCAGCGCATTAAGATCCCCCCCTGTATACATCCAGCACGTCGC
>WRFT01000027.1 GCA_009776385.1 Clostridia bacterium | reverse complement strand
CGCGGAAAAGCACGGGTAGGTATGGCGACGGGAAATACCTTGTTAGGATTCTCTTGGGTATTGGCGGCTTCCATGTCTTCATGTGTCATCACACTATGCTCTATGAGGCGAAACCGGCCGAAGGAACGCAAGTCCGCCGTAAGGGCGGTATTTTCGGTTAAATGCCTGTTCACGGCAAACACGGTGACGTTTCCTTCGTCATCACGCACGGCGGAAGCATCCACATATGGCACCCCGGTAAAAAACTTAGCATCGTATTCCGGCACGGTTATTTTTGGCAGAAGGGACTCCCCGCGGCCGAACCGGCTAGCGTGCATGAGCGGCCAGTATATGGTTTGCTTCCACGCCGAACCGCCGGACTGTGTCATGATGGGGGCGATTACATTAACCAACTGCGCCATACAGGCTATTTTAACGCGATCCGCATGCCGAATGAGGGTAATCAGCATTAAGCCGACCAGCAGCGCGTCCTCAAACGTGTAAACATCCTCCAGCAGCGGAAGGGCACTCCCCCATTTTTCGCGTTTGAGTATTTCCTGGTCCTGCTGTGTGGAATGATACCATACATTATACTCATCAAAGGACAGGTGAACTTGTTTTTTAGACCGCTTGGTACCCTTGACGGTGTCACACACGGCGATGACCGTACGGATGAAATCTTCCATATCCATATTGGAAGCTAAAAAATCGGCTGTGACATGTTCATCGTTTCTATAATATCTGTGAAGCGAGATATAATCGATATTATCGTAACACTCTTCTAAAACCCGCCGTTCCCATGCGCCGAACAGAGGCATTTGAGGGGAGGAAGACCCGCAAGCAACCAATTGAATGCCCGGGTCCACCCATTTCATCATCTTTGCCGCTTCATTGGCGACCCTGCCGTATTCTGTCTCTGTTTTTGCGCCAATCTGCCAATGCCCATCCATTTCGTTACCAAGACACCACAGTTTAATGCCAAACGGATCCGGTGAGCCGTGCGCACGCCTCAAATCGGAAAGCTGCGTCCCGCCCGGATGATTGGCGTATTCCACCAAACGCGCGGCGGCGTCCGGCCCGCGTGTCCCTAAGTTGACGGCATATAAAACCTCTGTTTGCGCCTTCCTCGCCCATGTGACAAACTCTTTAAGCCCAAAGGCGTTAGACTCGGTCGTCATCCAAGCCAAATCCAAACGCTTTGGCCTTTGCTCCGCAGGGCCAACAGAATCTTCCCAATTCAAGCCCGAAACGAAGTTCCCGCCCGGATAACAGGTGACGGGAACATCCAACTCTTTGACCAGGCGCAGCACATCCTGCCTAAACCCATCCTCATCCGCTTCCGGGTGCGCGGGCTCATACAAACCGCCATAGACAGCGCGTCCGAGATGTTCGATAAAAGAACCATAGATGCGTTTATCGATACTGCCGATTACATAATCTCTATCCAGAATGAGTTTGGCTTGTATCATGTATCATCACTCCGCTTATATATTTTCCCGCTTGCTATTATACCCTATTATTCATAAAAAGATCGGGTTTGTCCACGCCCTTCGTCCTGACGCGTCTTTCACGACGCCGCGAATATAAACCCGGTTGGACGGAATTTCATACTCAACGCGGACAATATCGTTCGTCTGACTATGAAAAAGCCGGGTTGGCATGCCATCTGAGCGAAAACCCGCACAGGCGCATGGTGAGCAAGTTAGCACCGCCCTATCATTTTCTACGTAAAAATCAGTAATTACAGGTCCGCAGGACGAATAGAACGCGCCCTGTTGCAATGCCTGTATAATACTGTCCTCATCATTATTGGCACGCACACATACCCAACCTTTACAATGATGCGCCATGTCGTGCCCGTCGTCAACCGCCACACCGTAAAGGCGGCTTCCCCCAAGGAGCAGTTCATCCCAATAAGCGGCGTTCCTATCTAAATCGCATTCTATCGCGGAACCGGAGTTCCATATTTCCATCGCAAAGAAACCGCTTACCCTATCGAAATCCCGCGCGGAAATACCGCTCCATTCGGGATGACACAAGATGACAATATTATTATGCGCAAGATAATCATCTACAATAGGTTGAAAGGCGTGCTGATCCGCGACCGGAACGGCGCGTTGAAAGCGTTCTTCAGGCGCATAACCGTTGCCTTTTTCGCGCGGGGGGCCTAAGAGTACCGTGTGATAAGAACGCCGCCCCGCGCCCGGCAGAATATGGTCACGCTCGACACCGGGAAGGATTGTGACATGCGTATCCCGGGCGTAGCGTGCGTGGTTGTATATATTATGATCTGTCAGCGCCATAAAATCGTATCCGTTCGCTTCATGCAGGCGTATGACTTCCAACGGGGCGCCATCCCCGTCTGAGCGGGTTGTGTGACAATGCAGCGCGCCTTTGAGTAATTGTTGCGCACCTACAAACGCCGATTGCCTGATCATGTTGATTCCTCCCCGGCTGGTATTTTCATCCATTTATTCTGACGGCAGCTTAGCGATTGCATCATCCAGTATATGGTTGACGATTGCCGGATCCCCTTTGCCCTTCAGCGCGCGCATGACAGCGCCTACCAGCGCTTGCCTCGCCTTGACACGGCCGCCTACGTAATCGGAAACGATGTCAGCATGGTCACGCAGAATCTGCCGTACGACTTGTTCCATATCCCCGGTATCTTTATTGATGGCCAGATTATTGTCACGGGCAAAATCACGCGGATCCGTGCCATGTTCAAAGAGCATGTCCAACGCTTTTCGGCCGGCGGCGCGGTTGATTTCATTATTTGCCACCATGATAATTAAATCGGCAAACTTCTCGCTGCTTATACTGATGTCATCTAAATTGGTTTTTAGCCGCCGCGCAATTCTAAACAAATCGCTGATGATCCACGCCGCGGTTTCACGCGGTAAACCCGTCTTTTCCGCCACTGCCTCAAAGAGATCGGCGATCGCGGGGCTGCTAACTAAAAGCTCACAATCGGGCTTGGACAGAGCATACGCCTGTATGTAGCGGCCGGCGCGCAGTTCAGGTGTTTCCGGCAGCGCCGATTGGATGCGCTTAATCCAATTTTCGTCGATACGAATCGGCATGAGGTTGGGATCCGGAAAATAACGATAATCGGCGGCTGTTTCCTTATGACGCATGGAAAAGCTGCAACCCTGCGCGTCATCCCAACCGCGCGTTTCTTGTATCAGCCGTTCCGTACCATACTCAATGGCTTCGATATGCCGGGTGGATTCGTACTCGATTGCGCGTTCTATCGCCGATAGGGAGTTCATGTTTTTCATTTCCGTGCGCACACTTTTTTCATCCGCGCCTTCCCGTCGCACCGAGATATTCACATCGCAGCGAATGGAGCCTTCTTCCCAACGCGCTTGCGATATGCCGCCGTAACGCAGCAACGCTCTTAAGCGGTGCAAGTAAGCCGTCACCTCCCCCGCACTGCGCAAGTCGGGTTGGCTGACTATTTCAATGAGCGGTACGCTCGTGCGGTTAAAATCGACGAGCGACGTGCCTGTCACGGAATCATGAATAAGTTTTCCGGCGTCTTCCTCCATGTGTATTTGTTTGATGCCTATTTTTCTTGGTTCGTCCTGCGTATCTATGTTGATAAAGCCATCACGGCATATGGGTGAAAACCACTGTGTTATTTGGTAAGCGTTTGGCAAATCCGGGTAATAATAGTTTTTTTTGTCGAATGATATGACACGATTAATTTGGCAGTTTAAAAGCATACCCGCCGTCATCGCCAAGTCAATGACTTTGCGGTTGATAACGGGAAGCATACCCGGCATGCCGGCACACGCGGGACAAACAGATCTGTTTTGCTCCGCGCCCCGTTCGGAGGAACAGGAACAGAATATTTTAGAACGGGTCGCCAGTTCCGCGTGAACCTCCAGGCCAATGACGATTTCAAAAGCCATGACTTATATCACCCCTTCCAGGACCGCCGCCGCCGTTAAGGCTTTTGTTTCCATGAGCGGCGCGGCTATCAGTTGCACACCGCGCAGAGCCACCGCCGGAAAACCCGTGATGCTGGCCGGTGCGGTAAATAGGCTCTCACGGTATAGAAGCTCCAAGCTTCCGTTCTTATAAGACGGTACGGAACAGGCGGGAAGAAGGAAGACATCATACTCGGAAAAAAGCTTTGTCAGCGTTTCATGAGCCAATCGGCGTATGCGGAGGGCTTTTTCATAGCATTGAGTATAACGGTCTTTCGACAGGACATCCGACCCGTACAAGATCATGGACTTAGCGGTAATCCCCAGCGTTTGGGATCGGGAGTTTGTGTATAGCTCATCGATATTTGTGTACACGGGCGCGCGGTATCCGTATTTGACGCCGTCATAGCGAGACAGATTGTTACAAACTTCCGCGCACAATAGAACATGCCAGGCGCTGCGTACGGCTTCGGCAATTGCGAATGAACCGCGCCGGATACGCGCCCCCGCTGCGGTTAACGCGTCTTCCGCTTTTTTTTGACTGCCCAGTTCATCCGCCGTAAAAACACGCAGGCCTTCCGCGTTGGTAATATGATAACAAGCTGATTCATGTATACAGGTACCGTCTTTCTGATCAAATCCGGCAATGACGCCAAGCGTGTCCGCCGCATGCGCGACACTTCGCGCGGCAACGCCAATCTGTTCTGCGGAACATACGCAGGGTATCGCCCCATGTCGGGAGACAGTGCCGTAAGTCGGTTTAATAAACACGGTTTCCGACAACGCCGCCGCGCGCCTCGGCGCCCCGTTCACATCCAAGCACAGCGCGCAATCCGCTTTACCTGCGGCAACCAAAGATGACGCGGCGCCTGCCAGACACCCGTCAGCGTCCGTCACCGCGCCGTAATACGATGTTTCACCCAAGATATCCAACGCAAACTCCCCAACATTGGCTTTACCGGATATAACATACCCATTCGCCTTCAAGCGCGCCACCGCTTCCGCGTCAAATAGCGGCTTAAAATTTTCTAATGCTTTAGAACCCGCCGTAGCCGGCATACCGGTTACCAGAATGGTATCGTCTACGACGGCTGTACGGCCATTACTTATTATTTCCGCTTGTGTGATATATTCCGCCATATACATCCCCCGCCTTTCCGCTACTGAACGAGCCGCGGCACTTGCCAGTACCCGTCATGCCTGGCGGGCGCGCCCGCCAGGAGTTCTTCCCGAGTGTATGCCTGACAGACCGTATCATCACGGAATACGTTTTCAAGCGGCATCACATGTATCATGGGCGGATAAGCATCGGTATTCAGCCTAAGCATCGCGGATTCCATGTCCATAACCTGCCGGGTGAAGGCCGTGATGATTGCGTTTTCATCCTCCGTCAACGTCAGCGCGTTCAACGCTTGAAGATCCCCGAACGCCTTGCTCACCAAATCCTCGGCGTTTTCATTCGAGACGCTCCTCTTGACGGCACTGCCGTAATGGATATCGTTTAATTGATTTTGCGAGACCTCCGCGGGCGCGTTGAACAGCATATCCTGGGCGTTCCCATTAAGCGGGAAGGCAATGACATCGCGGATGGATTCCTCACCCGTTAAAAGCATTAATATGCGGTCAATCCCGGGCGCCATGCCTGCATGAGGCGGCGCGCCGTATTGAAACGCCGTGTACAACGCGCCGAACTTGCTTTTTAATGATTGCGCATCATAACCCGCAATTTCAAAAGCGCGGGCCATTGTATCGGAATCATGGTTGCGTACCGCGCCGCTGGACAACTCCACACCGTTTAGCACGACATCATATTGATGCGCCGATATATCCAGCGGGTCGAGTGTGTTGAGCGCGTTTAAGCCGCCCTGCGGCATGGAAAACGGGTTATGCGTGAAGTTTATCTGCCCGCTTTCTTCATCCGCCTCGTACATCGGGAAATCCACAACGAAGCAAAAGCGATAAGCGTTTTGTTCAACCAAACCCAAATGGTCGCCGAGCCACGAGCGTATCAAGCCCGCGTAACGGTTGACATGATGCGTATCGTCGGAAATAAAGAACACGGTATCGCCGTTTCGCATACCCAAACGGGCTATCAATGCTTCACGCTGCGGGGTTGTCAGAAATTTTTCTATCGGCCCTTCGAAGGCGCCTTGGTTAAGCGTTAGGTATCCAAGGCCCGCCATACCGATGCGCATCGCGAAACGGAGTGAATCCTCGAAGAATTTACGCGGCCTGCCTTCGCAACAAGCGACAATACCCCGCGTCGGCTTCCCTTTGAAGAGCGGAAAATCGGTTTGAGCGAAGAAATCGGTTAAATCCGCGATACGAAGCGGGTTGCGTAAATCCGGCTTATCGGTACCAAAAGTTAACATGGCATCGGCGTAAGTGATCCTTTGAAACGGAGGTTTTGATACAAAGCGCCCGCCGCCAAACTCCATAAAAACGGCATAAAGAACTTGCTCTGCTACCCTTAAAACATCCTCTTGTTCCGCGAAAGCCATTTCAAAGTCCAACTGATAAAACTCGCCCGGCGACCGGTCGTGACGGGCATCCTCATCACGAAAACACGGCGCTATTTGGAAATACCTGTCGAAACCGGATACCATCAGCATTTGCTTGAACTGCTGCGGCGCTTGCGGAAGGGCGTAGAACTTACCGGGATGCTTTCGGCTTGGCACCAGAAAATCACGGGCACCCTCCGGTGAGGAAGCGGTGAGGATGGGTGTTTGAATTTCTATAAACCCCAGTGCTTCCATTTGCTTGCGGATAAACCTGATGACCTGCGAACGCAACACGATGTTTTTATGCACATCGGGGTTGCGCAGGTCTAAAAAACGGTGCCTTAACCGAATTTCCTCCCGCGTGAGCTTCGATTTTTCTATTTCGAATGGCAGCATGCCTACACACTTGCCCAGAACCTGAAGTGTTTGAGCGTGTACTTCTACCAGGCCCGTGGCGAGTTTGGCATTAACGGTATCACTGCCGCGCATCAATACCTCACCCGTCACGGCTATGACGGTTTCACGGTTGACATGCATCAGCAGCCGCTCATCATGAAAGACCACCTGCGTCGTTCCGTAATGATCGCGTAAATCCAGAAACAATACGCCGCCGTGATCTCGAATAACAGATACCCACCCCGCCAATTCGACCCGTTTGCCCACATCCTGAGGGCGCAGTTCATCGCAGTGATGCGTGCGGTACATGGTCATCTCCCCCTTCAACACAAAAACGTCCCGAAAAACCTTTTCGGGACGAGCTTTGCTTGAGCCCGCGGTGCCACCCGCTTTGACGCTTAACGCGTCCACTTTATACTATAATAACCCGTGAAATACAAAGTGTTGCCTGTTCCTCTACTCACCCGAACAGCGCTTTCAGCCGGTAACGCCATATCTCTTGCGGGCTTTCCGTTAGGGCAGGGTCTTTGCGGGGTTATTATAAAACGCCGTGGTAAAGGTGTCAATAAAAACTAAATGTCTGCGCTTCACAGCAGCTATCGGTCGTGATATAATTATTATGACGCTTAGAAAGGTGTGCAATATGGCGGAAAAAACCGGTCTTGTGGTAAAAGCATTGGGGCAGCAGCTGACTGTGTCATTTTGCCGTGATACAGACTGCGGCAAGTGTAACGCTTGTTTTATCGGCCGTAAAAACATGCTGATTACCCTAAACGGAGAGGCGAAGGAGGGAGATCGCGTTGTGGTGCAAATGCCGGAGGCGGGTATTTTAAAGGCTTCGGCACTGGCCTACGCCATTCCCCTTGCCGGCTTGTTAGCAGGGTTGGGCATCGGTAACGCGCTGGGGGGTAATGACCTTTATACAGGGCTGGGAGGACTGACAGGCCTTGCTTTATCACTTTTAGCCGTACGCTTGGCGGACAGTAAGGTGTTTAAAAGGGAAGACGCATACCAAATGAAGCTGGTAGGTATTATACCATCAGACCGGGAGGAAAAAGATAATGAGTTCCATCATCCATCTGTCGCAGAGTCACTTTGATGATACCGTCATGAAGGCATCCCTACCCGTATTGATCGATTTTTGGGCTGACTGGTGCATGCCTTGCCGTATGATTGCGCCCGTATTAGAGGAAATCGCAAAAAAATATGATAAAAAGCTCATCGTGGCCAAGGTTAATGTTGATGAAGAAGAGAATTTGGCACGGCAGTTCGCCATATTATCTATTCCGACGCTTGTTTTGACTATCGGCGGCGAAACGCGCGAACGCATCGTTGGAGTGCAATCCAAAGAGGCTCTCTGCCGAATACTGGAAACGCACAACATATAGCTATTTTGCCTAAAGTAATACGGCTAGATTTAGTTGATATTTTGACGGGTTGCCTACTTTTCAAGTTAACAAAAACATGATAGAATGACTATGTGTGGAACTTCAGCGATTTAGCGGCAGTGTTGTCGGATCAGATAGATTGTCGTCCGGTGTCGTTTGTCGTTTCTCGATAGGAAGCGGCTTAGGTTTAGTCTGTGTCATTCATCTTTTTTCCGCATACCCGTTTTCATATGCGAGGCGAACGCATATGAAAGAATGCTTGGGAGGGCTTCCTTGTGTCAAGTCTATCTAAACTGCGTATTATTCCGCTGGGCGGGTTGGACGAAATAGGCAAGAACATGATGCTGTTGGAGTATGAGCAAGACATCATTGTCATCGATTGCGGCTCCATCTTTCCAAAGGAGGACATGCTGGGGGTAGACCTTGTTATACCCGACGCCAGTTACCTTATTGGCAAAAAGGATTGTATACGCGGTTATTTATTCACACACGGCCATGAAGACCACATCGGCGCGGCGCCGTATATCTTACGGCAGGCTCCGGCGCCCGTTTACGGTACGAAACTGACCATGGCGCTTTTGGACTTAAAGTTTAAGGAGTACCGTGTAACGGGCATTCCGATGAACATCATCAACCCGCGGGATACGATTCAGCTTCAATCCTTTACCGTTACGTTTATCAAGGTGAATCACTCCATCGCGGGCGCCGTTGCCATTGCGGTTACCTGCCCCGCGGGAACGGTTGTTATCAGCGGCGACTTTAAAATAGACTATACGCCGGTTGACGGTGAAATAATCGACTTGGCTTCCTTTGCCGCGCTCGGCGATAGGGGTGTCATGGCGTTTTTATGCGAATCGACCAATGTAGAGCGGACAGGCTATACCATTTCAGAGATGAAAGTGGGCGAGACATTCGAAAAGCTTTACCAAGAGGCACGCGGAAGGGTGATTGTGGCTCAGTTCGCCTCTAATATTCACCGTATGCAGATGATTATAGACAGCGCCATACGGTATCGGCGTAAAGTATGCTTTGTTGGCCGCAGCATGATAAATGTCAGCCGTGTTGCGATACAATTAGGCGAAATGCGTATACCGCAGGGCTACCTGATTGATATTGATGAAATAGATTCCTATCCTGATGAAAACCTACTGATTATGACCACGGGAAGCCAGGGAGAACCGATGAGCGGCTTAACGCGCATGGCTTTTTTGGAACACCGAAAACTGCAAATCCGCCCGACAGATATGGTGGTGATTTCCGCAACGCCCATCCCCGGGAACGAGCGGTTTATTTCGCGGGTTATTAACCAGTTATACCGCTGCGGCGCGCAGGTTATTTACGACCGGCTCGCGGAGGTGCATGTATCGGGCCATGCGCGGCAAGAAGAGTTAAAGCTGCTGCACGCGCTTGTGAAGCCGCGCTACTTTATTCCCATCCACGGCGAGTACCGGATGCTGTGGCAACACGCGGAATTGGCGGAATCCTTGGGCTGCGACAGGACACGTATTGTTATACCGGATATCGGCCAGGTGATAGAAATGGATGGCGAGACCCTGTCCTTAGCGGAAGTAGTCCCTTCCGGAAGCTTAATGGTCGACGGGCTTGGTATCGGCGATGTGGGTAATGTCGTGCTGCGCGACCGCAAGCACTTAAGCCAGGATGGCTTGATTATCGCCGTCATGGCTATCGACAGGGACAGCAATACGCTTATATCCGGTCCTGATATCATCAGCCGAGGTTTTGTGTATGTCCGCGAAAAAGAAGATATTATCGAATCGACGCGCGAACTGGTAAGGCATATTGTTCAAGTTAGCAAGCACGAGGATAATTACGATATGAACAGCCTGAAGAATAAAATTAAAGATGACCTGCACCGGTATATTTATGACAAGCTCAAGCGTAATCCGATGATACTGCCCATCATTGTTGAAATTTAATAAACGATGCTCTAATATAAACAGCGTTTCACTTAACTTGATGCATTGGCCGATATAAGCGGCCTGGGAGGGGGCATCTATGGATTATAGCGGAGTGTATCGGCTTGCCGAAGAGATTAAACGCAGTGATGAATACAGGGCTTATCACGACATTAAAGATGATGTGATGACGGATGAAACGACAGCCGCCCTTGTTAAGGAGTACCGAAAGCTGCAAGTAACGCTGCAGGTTGCCGCCATGAACGGGCACAGCCCTGATGAAACGGACATGCAACGCTTTCAAGGCATTAGTGCTTTGTTATTCGGAAAACCTTCTGTTTCGCAATTCCTGTTAAGCGAAATGCGTCTGCAACAGATGGTAGGAGACGTTTTTAAAATTATCACGGACGCTTCCGGCCTTCAGATGGATATCCCCGGTTTTTAGCGGCAGGGAGGCACTTTTTTACATGAGGAATAAAGAAAAGCAATACACACATCAATCCGTACGTGATGAAAGGCTTTACGGTTTTTATTGGTATTCCGGACTATGGATGATAGTTCGCCCGATTCTGGTGATGGGCTGCGCGATTGTTATTGTAGTCGGCGTACTTTTGAGCGCTGCAAATTATGCGAACAATCGTTTTTTCAGCGCGGTCGATCCAACCGATAAAGCCATGCGTTCCTTTACGGTAGAGGCAGGTTCCAGCTTAACGCGAGTTTCTAATAATCTGGAGGAAAAAGACTTCATCCATAACAGGAGCCTCTTTAAGTATTACTGTGATTTTCTTGGATTCAGCCAAAAGATACAAAGCGGTGAGTACATGCTGAGCCGTTCGATGTCCATGACGGAGATTATTGATCAACTCACACGAGGCGACGGAAAACCCATTACGCATCCTATCACCGTCATACCGGGATGGACTATCGAGGATATTGCCGAGAAGTTTTATCAAGATAAAATCATTCCGGATAAACAAGCTTTTCTGGATTTGTGCAGGTCGGGTGACACTTACCGAGATTACTACTATATTGACGAAATATTAAGAACACCTAATGTCGGAAGACGCAAATATGTGTTGGAAGGATACCTGTCGCCCAATACATACGAAATATATACCGGTTCTTCCGCGGACGCTATCATCCGAAAGCTTTTAAGCCAAACAGAAGCCGTTTTACCCATGGATTATCATGAGCGCGCGGCTGAGCTTGGCATGACCATCGATAAAATAATGACGCTGGCTTCGTTGATAGAAAAAGAAGCGAAAACAGCGGACTTTGCGAAAGTATCGGCGATTTTTCATAATAGGCTGGCTCTAAAAATGCGCCTCGGTTCCGATGTGACAATACACTACATTACAGGTATTCGGAAAATGGCGTTATCTAACTCGGATTTGCAAATTAACTCTTTATACAATACCTATCAAAACACCGGCTTGCCGCTGGGGCCCATATGCAGCCCCTCCCAAAACGCCATCACCGCGGCCTTGTATCCGGATGAAACGTTTATAGCGGAAAAGTATCTCTATTTCTGCTCAAAAGACCCTCAAACGGGTGAACTGCATTTTTCCAAAACGCAAAAAGAGCATGACGCCGCCGTCGCCACGTATGCCCCGTTATGGAAAGCATACGATGAAAACCGAGGCTTATAGCCATCAATCGCCTGTTGCCAAAAAATTACGCAGCGTCTCCAGTTTCGCGGGCCCGATACCTCTGACGCATAACAGATCCTCGATATAGTAAACAGGACTGTATTTCTCACGGAACGCGATGATCGCATCCGCTGTGACACCACCGATGCCGGGAATGGTCATAAAATCCTCACGCGAAGCTTGGTTTAAGCTCATCACACCTTCTGCTGTTACAACCGGCAAGGGGAGAGAACCCGGTTCTTTGATATCATAGGTAAACCTTTGCGCCGGAGTGAACCAGGCCACGCCAATTTGGTACAACGCAAACGCCGAACCGCACACAAAAGCGATGCCCAGCAGCACGATTACAATGATGACCGCGGTTTTTTTACCGCCGGTCATAACCGATATGCATGCCAACTGCTTATTCCGCATGCGATGCCGGCCCGTTTCGGGCCGGCTTACGTACTTTTTGGCCGGCGGGCGTATCCTCAACCACATAACCTTGTGCCGTTATTTCATCCCTTAAGCTGTCTGATAAGCTCCAATTCTTTTGTTCTCTGGCCTGTACCCTGCGGGCCGCTAATTCCGTGATATGCGCGGGAAGATCATCTTGTTTTCTTATCAGCAGCCCCAACACACCACACAGATCCGTAAACGCGCGTAAAGCGCCGTTCACGATAGCCTTGGCGCTTTGATGGTGAAGCACGATGTTGAAGTCTTTGGCCATTTCAAACATGACACCCAGCGCGTCGGCGGTGTTTAAATCGTCCGACATGGATGACTTGAAGCGGTTTTTATAGTCTTCCAGACGGGCGATGAAGGCTTTTTCCGTTTCATTTTCTACTCTGTCCTGTGTATGGTCCAGTAAGTACAGCAGATGATCTCTGGCACCATAT
>WRFT01000026.1 GCA_009776385.1 Clostridia bacterium | reverse complement strand
GACGCCTTTGTTTCCTTCTTTGCCATATCGGCGTTATGAAAGCGGAAACGATCCGCCTCATACGCGCCCTTTGACAGTGCCTTAATCACGCGGATACCCATGACACCATCCCGTACCGTACGTACCATCCTGTCGCCGGCTTCTTGAACGGCAGTAAACAGCGGCATCCCCTTACGGGAGATAAGCACGACCGCCACTGTGATGAGCGGCAGTGTTGCTATCAACACTAAACTTAAACGGGCATCCAGCATCATCGTTACTGTAACGCCGCCTAACAGGAGTATCGGCGCGCGGACACCCATGCGCTGCATCATACCGATTGTACGATGGATATTATATGTATCACTTGTTAAGCGTGAGATGAGGCTTGGCATGGTAAATTTATCTATCTGGTTTAACGACAGACCCATAATTTTATCGAATAAATCATGTCGCATGACACGGGTCGCATCCCTTGCCACGATTGCGGCCATACGGTTGGCAATGATATTAGCCAGCACCGCCAAGAATGAGCAAACAAGCATCACGACGCCCCATAAATAGACCATCGGAACATTCCCTTGCGGTGCGACGGTATCGATAAGATAGGCTAAGACCCATGGCAGCGCCAAATCCATAACCGTGCCCACAAATTTAATAACCAGCCCCTGTGTCATTTTCCCGGTGTACGGTTTCAAGTAACCGATTATTCTATTCATCCGATATAATCCCGCTTTGCAAGTATTCCATATAAAGCCTTTTGTTTTCAATCGGCAGCTCAGATGGCCTTCCGAGGCCGTCGCGCGCGCCGAGCCGCACCTTGACCTCAATAAACCATAGGGTGTTTGACTCCCTCGCCCGGCGCAGCGCGTCTCCCAACGCGTCATATGTGTCCACCGTAACCGCTTCCGGATACCCGCATCCCCGCGCGACCATAGGCCAGACAATCTTATCCGCGATGGTTGGCATACCGCCCACCGTATCATGCGCCGCGTTGTTGATAAGGATATGTATGAGATTAGGCGGTTTTTGCGCTCCGATAACCGCCAAAGCACCCATATGCATTAACGCCGCTCCATCTCCGTCGATACAATATATTTTTTTAATCCGAGTGTGTAAGGCAACACCCAATGCAATGGAGGAGGCATGCCCCATGGAGCCTACCGTTAAAAAGTCCCGCTCGTGTCCCTGCCCTGTTTCCACACGCAGCGCGTACAACTCGCGCGATACCATGCCCGTTGTGGAGACAATGGCGTCATGATCCGCATATTTAAGAATATACCGGACAGCATCTTCGCGCCTCATGGTATACGGATTTGAAAAACATGTTTCTCTTGGATAGGTAAACGCGCCTTTCCGTACCAGCATCGCCGCGCTTTTTCCTTCACGGAACAAGCCTCGCACGGCTTCCAGCCAATCTAAACATGCTTTATCTTGAATGTCCTTGGTTATAACCAGCGTTTCAAGATCCAGCGTGTTGAGCAGCGCAGGGGTGATTTCACCTTGAAAGAGGTGCTGAGGTTCATCATGTATAAGGGGTTCGCCGCGCCAGCCGATGATAAACAATACGGGTATGCCGTATACACGATGGTTTAATAAAGACGCAGCAGGATTCAATGCGTTGCCGATGCCGCTGTTTTGCATATATACCACGGGTACTTTTCCCGTTGCCAGATGATATCCCGCCGCAATCGCCGCACAGTTCCCCTCATTGGCGGCGATGATGTGCTTTGCCGGTTCTGCGAATCTATCTGCCAAATACAGGCTCAAGGGGCGTAAAAGCGAGTCCGGCACACCTGTGAAGAAATCGAATGAATCCAGAACATGAAGGTTCAACTACGTGCGCCTCCGATTATTGCATAAATGCCTGCGATAGCTTGCGCGCCGAGGGTTACCGGCGTGTTTTTTAGTCTATCCGGGTTAACAGCTTGCGTTAGGCTGTCAACTTGATCCTCTGTCAGTCGCGGCGCACGCATATCTTGCTCGGCCAGTAAATGCTCAAGACGCATGATGGCATCTGAGGCGCTTTGACAACCCATATGAAAGGCAATATCCGTAAAAACACCCTTTAGATACGCTTCGCCTCTTATGTCTATGCAATCGTGGATATGACAGAGCATATAACGCCATAACTCCGGTAATACCACAGCGACGGCATGCCCGTGCGCCAACCCGAATAAGGTGGTCAGTTTGTAGCACATCGCATGTGCCGCGGTGGTTTGCGTCACGTTAATGGCTAACCCTGCCAAATTGGATGCTTCCAGTATCGCCTGTGCGCATTCTATTTGAAACGGCCTGTTTAAATATGCGTCTGCATGGCGCATGATGGATGCGACCGCGTCTCGCGCGTAGGCAGTGCTCTCCTGCGTCGATCCGACAGCCCACATGGATTCTATACCTTGGCAAAGCGCGTCCAGCAACGCGCTCTTTTTTTGATAAGCGGGCAGCGCACGCAGCGTCAAGGCATCCAGAAATACACAATCGGGTATGATAGAGGGATGCGTTACTGTTTGCTTCTCACCATTGTGATAAATGACGGCATAGCGCGTAGACTCACTGCCGGTCCCCGCCGTTGTGGGCACGGCTATAAGCGGCGCGGTTGCGTCATGCGGTATTTGTGTTAAATAATCTGCATTTTCCGGCATAACAGAAAACAGTTTAATACATTTAGCGGTATCCATAACGCTTCCGCCGCCAACTGTTAAAATGCCATCACAATGAAAATCTTTATATACTTTGACACCCGCCAGAATATCTTCATAGCGCGGATTGGGGGATATATCGGAATAGCGCGTCATGCCTGCCGTTACAGCGGAAAAATTGCTTTTCACCTCCGGCAAGTCAAAGGACGCATCACATACCAATAATGGCTGCTTCAACCCGTACTGCTTAACCATATTGTCCAAACTGCTCAAGCAACCCGCACCGAGTTGAATATTCTGACGCTTCATCTTGCGTTACTCCTCCGGAATTAAGGTGACGATATCTTGAATAGACATGCAAATCTCATCCGCTTCCAATGCCCTATGGTGTTTTAAAATTAAACGCGCGGCGTTTTGCATGGCGGGAAACCCGCTTCGAGTGAAGTGGTTTGCGTAAATGACGATGTTAACGCCGCGTAAGGCAAACTCCTCTTCCGTAACGCTGTTAAAACTGGTCGGCACGACGACCAATGGTGTTGCGGTATCGACAATACGGAACTTCTCGATAAACTCAAATATCTCCGCCGGGTCTTTTTTACGGCTATGAATCATGATGCCGTCCGCGCCCGCGCGTGTAAAGGCTGCCGCGCGCAGAAGCGCATCGTTCATACCGCGTTCCAGAATCAGGCTTTCGATACGCGCGATGATCATGAATTCCTTTGTTTTTTGCGATGCCTTGCCAACCGCAATTTTCTCCGCGAAATTCTCGATGCTATCCTGTGTTTGAACAACATCCACACCCAAGAGTGAGTTTCTTTTCAAGCCCGTCTTGTCTTCTATGATTACCGCGGATACACCCATACGTTCCAGTGTCTTGACTGTATAGGCAAAGTGCTCCGTCATGCCGCCGGTATCGCCGTCCATAATGATGGGTTTAGTGGTGACCTCCATGATTTCATCAATGGTTTTTACACGCGATGACATGTCCACAAGCTCGATATCCGGTTTGCCGCGTGATGTTGCATCGCATAGGGAGGATACCCACATACCATCGAATTGAAGCGTTTTACCCTCTTTGTAAACCATCGTTTTTTCCACTAATAAACCGGTGATGCCGTTATGCGCTTCCATGATGCTGAGGCACGGTTTTAACAAGAGCAATGCACGCAGCCTGTTTCTGCGGATATCGGGGAGGGATAACCTGCTTTGCATGCGGTCTTCCATTTCTTTAAAGACACCGCTTCGCGTATAAGGAAATTCTACAAGGCGCCCGCCGTATGATGCTAAGATCGTTTCTGCCTCATCGCGTATCGGCCTTTGATGGCCTTCACGCCAGTCATCACCGTGAACGACGATATCCGGTTTAAATGCCAGTATATTTTCTCGGTAACTCAGTTCCCTTTGCGCCACGACACGGTTGACACAGGCGATGTTTTCGAACAAGGCTTTTCGCTCCGCATACGGAACCAGCGGAAAACGTTTGTAAGAAGCGACCGCTTCATCCGTCATAACACCTATGGTAAGCCGCCCCAAGTCCGCGGCTTTATGAATCAACGCCACATGCGCCGAATGCAGCCATTCGGCGGAGAAACACATATAAACCGTTTTCTCGGCCGGTACACGCAATAGCGATCGGATGTGTATCAGATCTTCTATTGTATCCGCTTCAAGACACAGACGGTTTTGAATATCTATGGGTATAAGGTTTATTTGTTCGGAAACCGTGTTAAACGCATCCTCTGCATAGACGTGGTCTTGACCCGAACGACAAAACTTAAAAACGCTATCGAGCCATATTTGCCAATCCCGCCTTTCTAATTTATAAAGCGGCCACAAAGGAAGCGCGTCGTCTGATGGGTTCAAACCGATACACCGAATGACACCTTGTTTCGTTTCAGCAGCAAAGTCCTTCCCGTTCGGCTTTAACGCAGAAGAAACAACCGCGGCGCTGCCCTTAAAAGCCAGCAAATCATGCAAGATAGCTTTATCAAATACCAAATCTCCGTGCATCAACAGCACATCATCATTGCTCGCCGCTTCACGAGCACAGTAGATCGAGTAGATGTAGTTGGTGCTTTCAAAACGATCGTTACGAATGAAAGTAAAAGACAGGTCCAGTCCGAGTGATTGGATATAGGATTCAAGAGAATCGCTCATATAACCTGTTACCATAACAACACGGCGGATTCCTTCCGCCTCCAGATAACGCAACTGACGTCCTATGATGGTATCTCTGCCATTGATCTCCAACATGCTTTTATGGCAGGTATCCGATTCGAACCCCATGCGTTTCCCGACCCCGGCGTTTAAAATGAGTGCTATCATGCTGCCCACCTTGTGTTATCTATGACCGATAGTCATGCATAAAACGTATTCTACGATACAGCCTTTTCATTCTACCGTATAAATCCTTGTAAAAGAATAACGCGATATTAGCCAAAGATAGGATCATGGCCATTTTGAAAGGAAAAGGTACAGAGAAAAAACCAATGATATATTGCAAAGCATTAATCAACGCAAGGTATTTTATTTTTATGGGAAAAACAAAAAAGAGGCGCATTTGAAAATCGGGATACAGGATGGCAAAGGCGAAAAATAACGACATGTTTAAGTAGTAATTCGTCGTATAACCCGTTATAAAACCACCGATGATGGAAGAGAGTATGCCGCAGAAATAGAAAAGGTTGAAGCGGAAACTGCCCCAATAATTGTTTAGCGCGCTACCGATAATCCAATATAAATACAGTGTGAGAACGACCATCATCGTCCCGGAAGAAGGCGGCATGAAGGCAAAGGTAATCAACCGCCACACTTGCCCCCGCAGGACGTTTTGTCGGTTAAAATCGAGGAAAGCTGATATTCCGCCGGGGGACGAAAACAACGGAGCGGCGAGCGTATCTAAAACATACACGACCGCCATACCGCAAACCAGTATGTTCATTAGGTTTCTAATAGCATATCTTTTATACTTTTTCTCCAGTATGTTTATCCAACTTGAGTTCATTGACACGCCTCTTTTTTCAAATTCCTACACGGCTGAAGATAGCAGTTTCATGCGAATTTGTCAAACAAACACAGGTTAAACCATTTGCTTTTTCATACTTTTTATCTTTGGCTGTACTGCCGTATGAATCCGTGCATTTCAAAAGAAATTACGTTATAATTATGATAGAATACCGGGTATAAGAACGCTGTACGGAGGATGACATGACAGGCAGAGAGGATTACAGCGCTTTCCCCATTCCGCGTCCCTCTCCGCGTAAGCCGTTAGATGGTTTTACCCCTACCCGAGAGGCGGTAGGCATCACCGGCGCTGCTTTAAGCGCACCATTCGCGGACATCCCCCTGGCCGCAGCCCCACCCGATAAAGGAACAAATCTTCGTTTCCCGGCGGCAATGATACCGGATATGAAAGACACACACGCAGCGAATGACCCTATTCGCGATCTTTTTTTTCAAATGCGAAGCCTCGCTGCCGAAAACCCATTTGCACGGAACAATGCGGAGGTTTTTATCAAACAAGCTCGTTTCATGGCATGTTTTAACGACGATTATAATGGTTACACGGAGTTTTCTTCCTATTATCCCTGCTACCAGCACATGGGTTATGAACAGCTGCGCACCTACTTTACCTGGCGTTCACGCGTCCGAAGCGGAGACATCCAACCTACTTCAACATCCTATGTGTTCCTATACGTATACGAACTTTTATCATGTATCGGCGTAAAAAATCCTTCAGACGGGCTTGAAAAGCTGATGACCCTCATGCGCGCAGCCGGTTCGTTTGCCCCTGTTTTAAGCGCCTATCTACCGCAATGGCTCAAAGATTATCATATTTGTTATACACTGCCGCATACATTCAATGCGTTTATAAAAACCTACGGGCTGGAAAAGTATTATCCCGAAGTCTATTTGTTTGGCCAAATAGATGAAGACTGTCTTTGGTTATGGAATGGTTTGTCCGTTTATGATGTATCTAAATCGACATTTATACGCGACGGGTATGGTGAGTTTCTTAAGCAATGCTTCTATGAGGCTTTAAAGTCGCTTCAGGCCTACTGTAAAAAACGCGGCGCAGAGCTTGGAGACCTGTTTTTCTATCGCATTGCCAAAAGCACTGCTTGGCGTCCCTTCGACAAGGCGCTTTATTACCGGGACGACACGCAGCTCGAAGGACTCTCGGAGTTTTCAGGTAATATGCCTGTTGCAAAGGATAATAGACAAACTGCTGACGCTCTTTTGCCTTATTCAGACTATCGAGAGATGATAGGTTATCTCATCAAGAAGACTGAAGTGTGTGCACGCGATGTAGAAAAGTATAAGTATAGAATCACAGCCAATCACAAACCCATACTACGCGTTCTAAGAGCGGTCAGAAACCTTAAATTAACGCGCTCCGAAATAGATAAAACTATTTTAAAAGCGGTAATGGACTATAAAGAACGCATCACACGAACTGTTGTGAGTGTCGATTTGGACAATCTGCACCGCATCCGCAGCGAAGCCATGGACACGAGGGACAAACTGTTGATTGACGAAGATATCACCGCTGAGTTGTCCGTCACCACAGCGTCCGCCCAACCTTCTCCCCCGCCTATATCGACTTCAGCGGTTTATGAGGCTTTACCAAAGGATGGATGGGCAGAGTTAGCGGCATTATTGTCCCCGACGGAACACGAAGCGTTAAGATTGGCTATTCTTAATAACTCCGCTGTTAAAGCCTATTGTGACACCAAGGGTATTATGCCGGAGGTCCTCACTGACAATATTAATATAAAGGCCTCCGATTGTATCGGCGATAATATCGCGGAATGGAACGGATCGTTATCGCTTTACGATGATTATAGAGACATTGTTATGAAATGGGTGGATGTTTAAATGGATAACGCGGTACCGGCCAGAATCGCCAATATCTTGATGAACGCGTTAAAAAGCGGCGTGGTGCCGAGAGTGGGGCTTGAATACATTACCGTTGGCCGCGCCAGAGAAATCGCCGCTATTCTAAACGATATTGACCTCGTATCGGAAGGCAGCGCATCATTCCGTTTTATTGTTGGTAAATATGGCAGCGGAAAGAGTTTTTTATTGCAAACCATACGAAATTACGCGACTGCCCGCGGCTTTGCCGTTGTTGACGCGGATCTTTCCCCGGAACGCCGGTTTTCCGGAACAAAGGGACAGGGACTGGCAACATATAAAGAATTAATTCAAAACTTATCCACTAAATCCAAGCCTGACGGAGGCGCGCTTCCGCTTGTTTTAGAAAGATGGTTGTCCGGTATTCAAGCTTCTATAAAAGCTTCTACCGACCTTGACGGCAAGGCATTCAACCGTGAAGTGGAAAGGCAGATATACGCGGTGACATGTTCGTTGGAGGGAATGGTCAACGGCTTTGAATTCGCTAAAGCCGTTAGCGCATATTGGGAAGGCCATTTAAACGACGACCAAACAATGAAGAATAATGTTTTAAAATGGTTTCGCGGCGAGTATGCCACCCGAAAGGAAGCACGGGAGGATTTAGGCATTAACCTAATTATCACGGACGATACATGGTATGATTTCCTAAAAATATTTGCCGTCTTTTTGGTTGGCGCGGGTTATCGCGGGTTGTTGGTATTCATTGACGAACTGGTGAATCTTTACAAGATACCCCATTCCATTACCAGGCAGAATAATTACGAAAAACTGTTAACCATGTTCAATGACGTGCTGCAAGGCAAGGCGCGGTATATCGGTTTCTTGATGGGCGGAACCCCACAGTGTATCGAAGATAAATACAGAGGGTTGTTCAGTTATGAGGCCCTCAAATCCAGATTGGCAGAGGGCCGTTATGCCGCAGACGGCCTGCGTGACCTGTCCGCGCCCATTATTCGACTGGAAATGCTGTCACAAGAAGAGTTGTATGTCTTGGTGGAAAAACTGCGCGATATCCACTCATTGTTACATGGTTACAATACCCAACTAAAGCATCAGGACCTTGTGGCATTTTTGACTGTGGAGTTCAACCGCGTGGGTGCCGGCACACATATTACACCCCGCGAGATCATTCGTGATTTTATTGAGCTTTTAAATATACTGCATCAGAACCCAAGCAAGACGCCCGCCGATATCATGGGAAGCGACGCGTTTGTCTTGTCGGCGGGAGGTTTGACGGATGAGGATATCCACAGCGAGTTTAGTGAGTTTGAGGTGTAAGCTCTATGAATGCATTTAATAGGCTGGCTCCGTTCATACAGGATTTTATCTATCAAAACAAATGGGAGGAGTTGCGCGGCGTACAAATTGCCGCCTGTGACGTTGTTTTTAACAGTGATGATAATCTCTTGCTATCATCGGGAACGGCATCAGGAAAAACCGAGGCGGCTTTCTTACCCGTTTTAACGGATCTATATGAAAAGCCGTCCCATTCGGTAGGCATTATCTATATATCGCCGCTTAAAGCGTTGATAAACGACCAGTTCAAGCGCCTCGAATTGCTTTTATTAGACTCCCACATCCCTGTATGCCGATGGCACGGAGACGCGCCGCTTAACAAGAAGAACGACCTGATAAAGAACCCGCAGGGCTTGCTGCAGATTACTCCGGAATCACTGGAAAGCCTGGTCACAAATAAACGAGGCGCATGTTTGCAAATGTTTTGTGACACGCGCTTTATAATTATCGACGAGGTACACCATTTTATGCGGGACGCGCGCGGTATACAGCTTCTTTGTGTATTGGAACGCTTACAGCAACTCACGGGTATCATCCCAAGGCGTATTGGCTTATCCGCGACACTCGGTGATGTTTCGGCCGCGCAATCGTGGCTTAATACCGGCAGCGGGCGCGTGTGTGCCGCCCCTGTTACGGATGAGGGCGCAAAACGCGTGCGTTTACATGTAGAGCGATTCGTTAACTACAGCGAAAAGCGCGATACGACGGAACGGGACGGCAGCGGCAATATTATCAAAGTGAGCGAGGGCGGGGATTACGGGTATCGTGAACACTATGAGTACTTGTATAAGATGACACTCGGGCAAAAAACAATCATCTTTACCAACAGCCGTGAGGAAACGGAGTTTGTCATCGCAAATCTGCGTGAGATTGCGCTTAGAAACAAGACGCCGGATCTGTACAGGGTGCATCACGGCAACGTGTCCGCTTTAATACGGGAGACGACGGAAGATGAAATGAAGTCTGAGGACGAAAAGATTGTCACAGGCGCTACGGTCACGCTGGAATTGGGTATTGATATCGGCTCATTGGATCAAGCCGTTCAAGTTGGCGCGCCGCTGAACGTATCCAGTTTCGCGCAACGCTTGGGCCGTTGCGGACGACGGGGACAAACACCTCAACTGCTGTTTACATTTGTAGAGAGTGTCAGTGTCCACGCAACCGATACGCTGGGGCCCATCAACTGGGAGCTCATACGAACCATCGCCATCATTGAACTGTATACCAAAGAACGCTGGATTGAACCCATTCCCCCGCTGAACCATCCGTATAACCTTTTATACCACCAAACCATGAGCCACTTAAAGAGCTGCGGGGAACTCTCCGCGGCCGCGCTCGCGCAAACTATATTGAAACTGGGATGTTTTACACAAATCACACAGGAAGATTATAAACAACTGCTGGGTTATATGATTGATAATAACCAACTGGAGAAAACCGAGCGCGGCGGTTTGATAATA
Source organism: Clostridia bacterium (assembly GCA_009776385.1). Taxonomy (GTDB): domain Bacteria; phylum Bacillota; class Clostridia; order Christensenellales; family Aristaeellaceae; genus WRFT01. The sequence goes on along the minus strand of WRFT01000026.1, from coordinate 2,486 downwards.
GGAAGAGAAGGCGAAAAAATCATCAACAGCCATCACTTTTTAACCGTTTTTATCGCTACGGAGTATTTACTTGTCAAAGATGAAAACCGAACCATTGGCACGGTGGACAAGGTATACCCCATCGGGACGCGTTTCGCGCTGGCGGGGCTTACTTGGGAAACGGTGGATGTAAATGAAAAATCGAAGGTTATTTTTGTAAAGAATGTACCGGGAATCTCTGTGGTGGATTGGAATGTTGATTTTGAAGCGGAACTGCATACCAAATTGGTACAAAAAATGGGGACGGTTTTAGCAGGCGGTGACATATATCCTTATTTAAGCGACAGGTGCCGGGAAAGACTGGAAGAAATTCGGTATATCGCCGTTAACAGCGGTATTCTACAAAATCTTATCACACCGCTTTCCGGTAAAAAATATGCCGTGTTCCCCTGGGTTGGAACACGGCAGCTTATGACATTGCACTACTGCTTGTTAAAACGGAAAATCAAAAACAAGCTGCCATGGATTACTTGCATTTATCTGGAAGTCATCTACGATGGATCCGTCAATGAATTGGAAGCGATAATACGCGATATACTCGCCTCCGATTATGATCCGTATTCGCTGCCTTTGCCTGAGAATGCGGCGATGCGCGGGAAGTACAACGAGCATGTTCCTTCCCGGCTGTTACGCAAACAATTTATCGAAGACTACTTGGATATGGAAGGACTGCGCAGCGCCATGGCGCCTTTATAATTCATTAAGCCGTTTTCTTATACCGCTGTCCGCGCGGGCGGCGCAGAATTTCCGCCATCACTACGGATCGCGCCAAATCATCGGCGTTAAAAAGGATACCATCGGAAGCCGCTTGTGTTGTATCCTGCGGTTCGTCTTCCGGGTTTGTAAAAAAGGGTGCATCATCATCCTCAATGGCGATCGTCGGACGAGAGGGAATGAACGGCTTATTGTTAAAACTGCCGGGGGCGCTGTTTCTTTGCGCGGTTTTCGCGTTTTTACTGCTCCAAGTGACAGTTGAAGTTGTTGTTTTCGTCTGATTGAGGGGTTCCTGCTGAGCGCCGGGTGCGCCGGGCTTTACAAGCGGGTCACTTGTGATTATTTTTCCCGCGTGTTTCTTAAAAGCGCCGGCGATACGGCCAACGATGCTGATGATGAACATGACAACGATAAAACTGATAATATTATCCATACTATCCCCCATATCAAGCCACGGAGTCCATTTTTACTTCTTCTTGGCGTTACCTTGTTGCGTATCCGGCGTTACGGGTTGTACGCCACCCTTCGCGATGCCTTCGCGCATAGCCGTATCCGCGATAACGTTTTGCATTTGATAGTAATCCATCACACCCAGTTTTCCGTCTCTTAACGCAGAGGCCATCGCACGGGGAACTTCCGCTTCCGCTTCCACGACCTTCGCGCGCATTTCTTGTATGGACGCCTTCATTTCCTGCTCGTGCGCTACCGCCATCGCGCGCCGCTCTTCGGCTTTAGCCTGAGCGATGCGCCTGTCTGCCTCCGCCTGATCCATTTGCAATTGCGCGCCTATGTTTCTGCCAACATCCACATCCGCGATATCGATAGACAGTATTTCATACGCAGTACCGGCGTCAAGGCCCTTGTTTAAAACGGTTCGGCTGATGGAATCGGGGTTTTCAAGCACTTCCTTATGTGTTTCGGAGGAACCTATCGTTGTAACGATACCTTCACCGACGCGTGCGGTAATGGTTTCTTCACCGGCACCGCCGACGAGACGCTCAATGTTTGTACGCACCGTAACACGTGCTTTGGCACATAATTCAATACCATCCTTGGCGACAGCCGAAATGGTGGGCGTCTCGATAACCTTTGGGGTAACGCTCATTTGTACGGCTTGAAACACATCGCGGCCCGCCAGGTCGATAGCGCATGCCTTTTCAAACGCCATGATAATGTTCGCACGCTGCGCGGCAATAAGGGCATTGATAACCCTATCCACATTCCCACCGGCTAAGTAATGTGTTTCGAGTTTGGTAATGGTTAAGTCTAAGCCGGCTTTATTCGCTTTAATCAACGGAAGTACCAGTTTATGCGGCTGTATCCGGCGTACACGCATGCCTACTAATGTTCCTATTGAAATATGTACGCCTGATGCCAAGGCGCTAATCCACAAACCAATAGGGAAGAACCGGAAGAATACAGAGACCAGTACAACAAAAACGATAACGACCAGAATAATCAGATAATTTGGGTCCATATTGATCCCTCTTTCATGTTTATTTAAGCGTTTGTTTCCACACGCTTGACGACAATTTTCGCACCTTCCGTCGCAGTGATGACCACGGGCGTACCGGGATTAATAAAATCTCCGTTTGTCATGACATTTAAGCGTTCCTCTCCGAAAACGGCGATACCGGTAGGTCTTAAAACAGTGGAGGCGACGCCCTCCATCCCCGGCACGGCAGCGCCGCTCTCAGCCGCGCGGTACCCGTTTTCGACCGTTTCAGCTTCCT
>WRFT01000025.1 GCA_009776385.1 Clostridia bacterium | reverse complement strand
CGGGTAAAGGTTACGCTGGACAGTTGGCCGGAGGGCGGATGGCTATGGAATGAGGCGACGGTCAAGTACGACGGAAAAGAAACCGTACCGCCGACAGACGGCCACGAAGTGCCGCCGGTGGAGGAACCGACAAAGACCATCGTAGGCAAGACCTCGGATATGAAGGTGTATGTCGGAGAGACGTTCGAGTATGAAATCACGTACAACGCGCCTCCCGGAACGGTGCTGGTCACCATCACCGACCCGCTGCCTGATGAGGTGAGCTTCGTCAGCGCGACGCCGGAGGCGAAGGTCACGGGCAAGACAGTCGAATGGGAACTGGAAACAGACACCTACGGGTTAAGCGGCAGCGTACGGGTAAAGGTTACGTTGGACAGTTGGCCGGAGGGCGGATGGTTATGGAATGAGGCGACGGTCAAGTATGACGGAAAAGAAACCGTACCACCGACAGACGGCCACGAAGTGCCGCCGGGCCCGATACCCACGCCCACACCGGAACCCCCGACGGATAAGCCTGGCGGAAGGGTCGTCGCACCAATCGTTCCGTATAACGCGGGCGATACCTTACAATAAGTGTGGCGCGGCGAGCGCCATGGAGTCGTCAGGCAGGCAGCAGCCTGCCTGACGGATAGCATGATGATAACAGCCTGTGCAGGTCATTCATGTCAGTCAATGCAAATTGTTATCGGAGGTGGATCCTGGTGCGTAAATTATTCATTGCCTTACTGTGCATCGCTTTACTCAGCAGCGTCATGGCTTATGCCGCGCCTGCGGATTGGCTTGATTATACCAAGCCGGTACCGGATCAAAGGCCGCTTCTGGCCGGGTCGCAGCTTACCGTAGGAACGTTCACCGCAATGAGCGGTTATTTCGCCACAGACTTATGGGGCGTGAATACGGCGGATTTGGACGTGCGCGCACTATTACACGGTTATGAAACCGTCGTGTGGTCAGAAGACATGCCGCTTTTAAACGGTACGGTTATCAAACACGTCAGTGTCCGGGACATGCCGCGCGGAGGTTGTGTGTTTATACTGGAAATCGACAGCGGCTTAACCTATAACGACGGAACACCCATTACCGCTCAAGATTATGTTTTCTCCTTACTGTTGGAGGCCTCCTCAGCAGTGGAAGCGCTGGGTGGCGCATGCCGGGATTTAGGTTATATACAGGGATATCACGCTTATCATAGCGGAGAGAGAGACATATTGTCGGGCGTGTATCTCATTTCACCCGAAAGCTTTGCCATAGAAATTATAGGCGACGCGCTTGATAACTTTTACGGGCCGGAACTGTTAGCCGTTACGCCCTATCCCATCAGTGTCATTGCACCCGGTTTTTCCGTTCATGATGAGGGTGAAGGGGTGTTCTTGGCGGTAGGCGAGGTGCGAAGCGGTTTAACAACGGAGTTATTGCAAAGGACGATGCTCGACCCGATTTCGGGTTATGCTTATTATCCTTGGGTAAGCAGCGGCCCTTATCGCCTTGTAGACAGCGACGTAAAAGAAGGGCGTGCCGTTTTCACCATCAATCACAAATTCGCCGGCGATGCATGGGGATTTTTGCCGGTAATCGAAACATTACAATTGGTGCGCGTGGATGAAAAAGATGCCGCGGCGAAGCTGGCGGCAGATGAAATTGGCTTAATGAATAAGGTAATAAATCCAGGTGTTGTGGCACAGTTCCGCGCGTTACCGGACGCAACGGAGGTCACGTATTCGCGTACCGGCTTGGCGTACTTGGCATTCGAGGCAAAAAGCGGCCCAAGCAGCGATCCGGATGTTCGTAAAGCGGTTGCGATGGCTATTGACTGTGATGCGCTGGTAGCGGGCAATCCGGGGCTTGAGCGGGTGTATGGCTATTATGGGTTTGGTCAGTGGATGGTCATGGAATCAGATCCTGAAGCGCTGCGTGCGCTGGGCATTCCGTATCATGTTAGCAGCGCGAACGCGTTGCTCGATACAACGGCATGGGTTTTGGACGCCAATGGCAACCCATATGAGTCGGGTGGCGGAACTATTCGCTATCGGGAGCGGGACGGAGTGCTGGAACCATTGACCCTGACACTGGCACGCAGTGCGGAAAGCGGGATCTCCGGCGATGTCATCTTCATGCTCAATAACGGGTTTGATAAAATAGGTGTAAAGCTACAAGTAGAGGATTTATCATTCAATGATTTGCTGGCGCAATATTATCATCAAATGGCACGAACCGCTGATCTGTATTTTTTAGCGTCGGATTTTCCTGACGCGTTTTATCCCCCATCCTCACGGGAGACAGGTGAGTTAGGCTACATAGACGCCGCGTTCCCGGACGATGAAGTCTTAGCCGCGCATGCGAGCGCGATGCTATCGGCGGGATATGGCAATCAAGAGGCTTACCTGGACGCTTGGTTCGCTTACCAAAGCCGTTTTATGGAATTGGTACCGGTTATACCGTTATATTCCGGAATGTATCACGATTTCCATATACCCGGTTTAATTCATTATGAGGTCGCAGTCAAGGGAAGCTGGGCTCAAGCCATTGTTGCGGCCGGGTTATTAGACTGACATTAAACGGGTTTTATTAAACTAATAAAAAGCGCGTCTCGCTTCTGTTACAGAAGGGGGGCGCGTGTTTTTAATAGAATTGTTTCGGGATATGATCGTTTCTGACTTCGCAAGCACCTAACCATAACCCTTTTTACCGCGAATCTTAAGTCATAAGCCTTTGGCCGCGTAAGCGGCGTGGCGGGCCGGTATTTTTCTGGATTGCTTCACTTCGTTCGCAAAGACGAGAACCAAGATATCCCCTCCCCGTCATCGCGAGCCGCCTTCAGCGGCGCGGCAATCCGGGGTTCCTGTTCCCGTTTACGCGTTACCCCTTTTAACGTCATCGCGAGCGAACTTCGTTCGCAAAGACGAAAACGAAGACATCTCCACTCCGTCATCGCGAGCCGTGTGAACGGCGTGGCGATCCAGGGTGGTTTTTCCTTGTCGTTACAAACTTTGTCCTTTAGTTGCGAGCCGCGCAAGCGGCGTGGCGGGCTGGTATTTTTCTGGATTGTTCACTTCGTTCGCAAAGACGAGAACCAAGATATCCTCTCCCCGTCATCGCGAGCCGTGTGAACGGCGCGGCGATCCAGGGTTCTCCCCATCTCCATCGTGTTTATGCCTTACTTATCCTTTGCGTTTATTTTATCATCGTAGGCTGCGGTTGAAACGGAAGAAGCGGAGGATTTTGTTTATTTTTTCTGCTTTACATCACACATAAAAAAGCGCGGCTGCCGGGGAATTCCGGGCCGCGCTTCGTATGTCCGCGGGTATCAATCCGCTTTCATGGGTATGAAGATAACAAGTTTTCGGACAATTTGGTTCACCAATGCATAGCTATTGATTGACCACTATCCGCTTTAAACCAAGTTCCAGAACATGGCGGTGTTCGCGCAGGCAATCAATGTAAAGAGCAGTGTGTTCACAAACGAACCGAGCCATATGTTATTGGTTTTAAGAGCTAGTTTCCGTGCGTATACGCCCGCAATGCCAAGGCAGGGAATCAACGCAAACAGTAGTATACCGTTAAGCGCTTGACCGGGCCACATCCCGGAACCGGTGATATACAGCTTGCCGTACTGCAGCGCGACCCACAACACCAGGCCGCCGATATTCATTAAAACAGCAAGGAGGTTTCCGTGTTTTCGCGCACGCGTATTCGCATTGATGGCTACTGCGTTAAAGAAGTAATATACCAGGAAGAGCGGCATATACCGAAGCGCTGTCAACACATGCTCTATCTTCACTGTACGAACAGCCAGTGTCCAAAAACGGTAATCCACCCCAAACAGTGACTGGGTGATAAACAGAACCGTATACCCAATTCCAACCGCGAGCAGCGCCGTTGCCAAGGAAGCGCAAATGGATAGGCAGCACTTGCTGATGCCGTAGCTAGCCACATTCACACCTTGCGGGCGTAACACAAAACTGTAGTATAACGCGGTAATCAACGCGGCTAATAACCCGCTGACCATGGCCCAGTAAGCGATTTGGTTGACGGTAGGCTCAATAAAGAAAGCGCTTAGCGGTACGATATCCTTAGCGAACCAAAATATAGCAGCCAACAGGGCGGATACAACCGCAATGGTTATCCCGCCGAAGGCAAGTCCCTGCTTTTGCGTGTCTTTCGTGCCTTTGCCGCCGATAAAGCCCATGACAGCCGCGGCAACGCCCACAATGAAGAAAGCGCATGCGATATAACTGAACAGTTGCAGGGTGGCGGTTTTATCCATAAACACATCAAAGAATACAGCCGGAATCAGCGTACCGGCCACGATAGCCACCCACGCCAGTATCTTACCCCAGGCGTGTTTTGCCTCGCCAACGGGTTCTGTCTGTTCCGTAACAGACTTCTTAAAGAAGGGGAGCTTAAGCAGCAAGCGGATCAACGGCATCATCAACAAGAAGAAGCCGATGAGCGCTATGCAGCTGAATATTTCTTTCCACTGCCATAGTTGGTTATCCGGTTCTAACAGCGCAAATCGCGCGTTCGGTTCAACGCCTCTGAATGCGTATTGATAAAAGCTAACCAGGTTGGAAGTGGCGACGCGGGAAATATGGTTCCACGGGTGCGTCTGGCTGGGCGTAAAGATAACGCGTTCACCGATTTGCGATTCCCTCAGCACCGCGCCGTCCGCCACCAGATCGCCGGACTCGGCGGAGTAATATAAGCCCGCGATACCGGCACTACCGGCAGGGTCGAGCCCCAGGAACATTTTTCCGTTGGCGGTGTTGGCAAAGTCCTTATAAACAACCGTGCCGATAATGGATTTTTCCGCCTCGGTTTTCTCATCCTCGGACTTGCCAAAGAAAAACTCGTCATAATGGGCGGCAACGACGCCGACAGTACGGCTGCCGAACGCGGCGCGCATTTGGTCAGCCGGAGCAACCATCGCCGCATAGCTCAAATCCGCGCCAACCGGAATACCCGCGCAAATCATACGGTACCCGTTTACAAGCGACTGCATCTCATCCATGTACATCGCCACAAAGCTGGAGAAACCGCCCATGGAATGGCCGCTGACGGCGATGTATCCGTTGCCGTTCTCGTCCTTGAGGGTGTAAGGTTGCGCATACATGTACGCGGCGGCGTCAAACTGGGCCCATACCCAGAAAGTGCCAAACTGGCCGCCTACCGGGATATCCGCGTCCCAGCGCGAATCGCCGTGGTCGTACATGTCCAGGGCCAATACAATGTATCCCCGTCTGGACATCTCAACGGCGGGCGCATCCTGCATTTCCTTGCTGTTGAGGTAGCCGTGGGTGGTGACGATAACGGGACGGGGATCCTCGGCGCCCGCGCCCTTTGGCATATACAGCAGGCCGTTTAGGGTGCCGCGTTCGGTCGTAAATTCGATTCGGGAAACATCCACCTGGTAGTGAGATGTGTGAATTACACCGGCAATGAAACTGCCAACCAGTATCAGCGCCAGCGCCAGGATGAGCATGCCCTGTGGTTTTTTCAGAAACCCGGAGCCTTTTTTCATCTGAGACCTACCTCCTGCTAGTTAATTTTATCTGATACGCCGAACGCCTGTTATGTGTAATAAAGACGTCCGCCGATATCAATCACCTTCCCGTGTACGCCGGGTAAACTACAAACCATAACAGGCTTGTGTGACGTACAGGGTATGGAAGCAGCCGAATCCGACACGGGAAATATACATCGCCGTACGGTCAGAATACCGGATAGTGAGGGGGAAGGTCGTGTATGGGAAGCATTTATTCAGCGTGAGTATACTCAAGGCAGTTTAATCTGTCAATTTAGTTTTGGATTCGCGTATCTGTTGACGATGTTATACGCTTTACGGTATGATTTTCATTACATATAATCTATTGTCAATTTGTACTTTCTCCGTTGCAGCTTACCGTAAAGATACACATCTTGAACACTTTAACAAAAACACGGCGAAAGGGGCTATTTAAATGGGCATCAATGTTGTCGATTACGGTGCCGTAGGAAACGGGGAAACCCTATGTACAGAGGCGATTCAATCAGCCGTCAGCGCCGCCCGGGAAGCCGGCGCGGCAGTCATCATACCGCCCGGCTCATTTCTAACGGGTACCATTGACATTACCGGCGTATCCCTCCACCTTGAAAAAGGCGCCGTCTTAAAAGGCTCGCCTCATATGCATGATTATCCGCCTCAACACTACATTCACAATGAGTTCCGTGCCGTAAGGGCTTTGCTGGTATGCTACGAATCGGAGCATGTCCTCATCGACGGGGAAGGGGTTATCGACTTCAACGGCAGCGCCTTTTTTGATTTTAACCATCCGATGCTTCCCGATATTCCCCTGACGGAAGCGCAAATAAAGGAATGTACCGTCTTTTATAAAGATAGGCCCAATCAATGCTTGTTTTTTTCTAAAGTCTCCCATGTCACCGTGCGTGACATCACCCTTATCGACGCGCCGTGCTGGACGATCACCTTTAGTGAATGCACCGATGTAAAGGCGCTGCACCTGACCATCACCAACAGCATGAACATACCAAATAACGATGGAATCCACGTCAGCGCTTGTAATGGCGTACTCATTTCGGGCTGCCATATTACCAGCGCCGACGATTGTTTAGCTTTCTCCGCGATAACCAATTGGGAAAAGCCATGTGAAAACATTATGGTCAGTGACTGTATCTTATGTTCGTGTTCCAAAGCCCTCGTTTTAGGATATGTGCACAGTCATGTTCGCAATGTTGTTATAAATAATGTCATCATCCGCGATAGCAATCGGGGGTTGTGTATCATGAGCAGCCCCGTCACCGGATTGGTGGAAAACGTTCGTGTCGCCAATGTCATCATCCAAACACGGGTCAGAGCCGGGCTTTACTGGGGCAATGGCGAGGCCATCCTCATGATGGCGCTGGAGCAGGCAAAGCATGTCCCGGAAGAACAAAGGCCCGGCCGATGCGAAAGCATCAATATACGAAATATAAGCCTCACAGGGATCCATTGCGATACGGAAAACGCGCTGGGCATTGTTGGCAGTCACCACAATATAGATGGAATCACCCTATGCGGGATGACCATTAGCCCGAAACCGTCCGAGAACCTTTATTTAAAAGGCAATGTTTTGGATATGGAGCCGAACCCGGAAAAGGTTGTCGTACCTGCGGACTGTGCGTTGTACATAAAGGAAGTATCAAATATTCTCTTATCGGACATCCGTATCGGCGGAAACCGGCGAATCGTTGCCGAGCGGGTAAGCGATTACAACGCATGCGGCATAAAGTGATGGTTGGGTAAAAGTTCATTGGTTGATTAAAATAAGCAGAAGGGGAAATTTTCATGTGTCATAGGCGGATACTTACTAAAATAGTGGGGATACTCGCGGTATTATCCATCCTCTTCACGCCTGCCGTTATGGCCGGGGAGGAAAGGACGGACGGAAGCGGGCAATGGATGTACGCGCCGCAAGAGTTTGGCGTAACGGTGACGGGATATGTCAAGGAGCCGGCCGGCATTTTGGCAGTCCCGAACGAATTGGATGGCTATCCGGTAACAGGCATCGGCGACAGCGCGTTTGCCGATTGTATGAATATAACCGGAGTAACCATTCCGAATAGCGTGATACGCATCGAAGCGGAGGCGTTCGCCCGATGTTATAGTCTTGCCGGCGTAGTCATACCGGACAGCGTAAATAGTATCGGTGAATGGGCGTTCAAAGAATGTGTCAATCTCGTTGACTTAACCATCGGAAGCGGTGTGACCGTTATCGGTGATATGGCTTTTTTCGGTTGCGAATCTTTAACCAATGTAACCATGCCGGACAGCGGAATTGTCATAGGTGAAGCAGTCTTCGGCGGATGCGTAAACCTCACCCTGACCCCGGCAATGCAAGGCGGCAGCGCCGATAACTCGGGTGAAGACGACGTAACAACAGAAATGCAAAGCATCGTAAGCGGGCAATGGACATATGTGCCGGTTGGCGCCGGTGCAATCATTACCGACATAAAAGGATCCCCCGGCGGTGATCTGACGATCCCGAGTATGTTGGACGGGCATCCGGTGATAGGCATCGGTGATTGCGCGCTTGCCGATTGTTATAAGTTGGCCGGCGTGACGATCCCTAATGGTGTAACAAGCATTGGCAAGTGGGCGTTTTATAATTCTGAAAGCTTACGCATAATCACCCTTCCTAACAGCGTGATAAGCATTGGAGAGCAAGCCTTTATCAACAGCGCTCTGGAAAGCGTGACCCTTCCGAACGGCTTAACATCCATCAGCGAAGGGTTGTTCACTCAGTGTTCAGACTTAAAATATGTCACCATTCCTGACAGCGTCACGCATATCGGGGATTCCGCCTTTACCTCTTGCGGTAGGTTGGAAGGCGTAGCGATTCCGGGCAGCGTGACGCATATTGGTAACAAGGCGTTTGCATACTGCGGCAGATTAACTGTCATGACCATCCCGTCCGGCGTCGGTTTCATAGGCACGGACGCGTTCTCACGATGCAATGATCTCGTGTTGAAAGTCGAAAAAGGCAGTTACGCCGAACAATATGCCATAGAAAATGAAATTCAATACGACACGGTATCACAAGACATCCTCCGGAGTATTGCTGAAACATTAATAGGCGAAATCAAGATGGATGCAAGCGGATTATGGAAGTATGAACTCAAAGGAGGTCTTGTTGCTATCAGCGACTATAAGGGAAAAAAACGCGGCAGCTTAAAGATTCCGGGCGAGCTGGACGGTCATCCGGTTACGGGCATCGGCCGCGCGGCATTTTACATGGAAACCGGTTTAACGGGAATCACCATCCCGCAAGGCGTGACGAGCATCGGCAGGGAGGCATTCAGTGGCTGCGAAGGGCTAAAGACGGTGACACTCCCGAACGGCGTGGTGAGTATTGGTGACTTCGCGTTTGAATATTGCTCAAAACTAGCCGGCGTGGTTATCCCGGATAGTGTGACCGCCATCGGCAAGAACGTTTTTTATGAATGCGCCAAAAAACTTACCCTAAGTGTCAAAGCGGGCAGTTATGCCGAGCAATACGCGAAAGATAATAAAATTGCATACAAACTTGTTAAAAAGTAGCTATTCCGCTTTTCTGCCGGTGTAAACTGAATAAACGAAACGAACCGAGCCGGCAGGATGCTTTAATGGTTTCACCGATGCATTTTCTTGGTGACGGAGACAATCGCTTGTGCCAAATATTGTGAGGGGTCATGCACGCAAATTTCATCAAACAGGTATAAAACGTAAACAGGCCCGGTCATCATAAGCGCGTTTTCATCGGCATAAGTGACCAGCCGTTCCGGCAGATCGTCCATCTCTCCGTAATAACCCCGTTTAAAACCGGTAAGATAACATCCTGCGGGCAGTATGCGATCCCCGTTCGGATCCAGTGAGAAGAAATAGTCCGGCTTACCGGTATTTTTAAGGTAACTGTTTATGTTATCGTGGTAACCGCCAATCGGAAGGCTTAAATTGATGCGAAGCTCCTTTGCCGCTTGACAAAAACGGGTAAACGGCCCAAAGAAAGTTTCACCACTTTTGTATTCGTTTCTATTTCCTGAGATATACGCTTTAGCATCTCGTTCCATTACCGAAATTTCCTGCTCGTTTGCCCTCATTCCGCAGCGTATCTGCTCGCGCCTTGCAAACATAATGGAGTAGCGCATACTCAGCTCATGCATTTCTTTTTGCAGTTGCACTTCCTGTTGCTCAATAACGCTCAGCATGGCTTCGGGGGTATGGTTTTGCGCGGCTTCGCTGATGGATTTAAGCGGTACTTTCATTTCGCTTAACACCGCAATAAACTTAACCGTAATCATCTGATCCGGTGTATAATAGCGGTAACTGCTTTCAGGGTGACGCCTTCTCGGTGAGAATAGTCTTATTTCATCCCAATAACGCAGCGTGGAGGGGGGGATGCCGGAGAGCTTTGAAAACTCTTGTATGGATAAATAGTCTTTCATCAATCTATCTCCTTATTCATTTACGTATGTCGTTTGGATGAACTAGTAAATGTTGTAAAGCGCTGCGGAGGGTACGAACCGTCAGTATTATATCATTTATTTCCGTATTTATACCTAATTTATTGCATCGGCAGGGAAGAAACATATGAACATAGCGGAAAACATACTAAAACATAACCTGCGAAACGTATATTTTTTAGTCGGAACGGCATTGGCCGGAAAAACGACTATGGCCAAAGCTATTTCTGCAAAATATGGGTTCTATCACTTTAACGACAACTGGCATGAGGACAGGTTCACGGTGTTCCGATCCATTTGTGACATGAGATATCAACCGCAATCAACAAAAAAGAAGGAAACGACTGATTGGGAGGCCTTTTTCAGCCGGTCTGTAGAAGAATTCTTAACGGATAACGGTGAATACGGCGAATACGATGAGTACGTAGAATTTATGATTATTGAATTAATAAAGCAGTCACAAAACACGAAGGTGATTGCGGATATAAGCATTCCCGCTCATTTACTGACGCAAATTTCGGACTATAACAGAATCGCCTGTCTGCTGGCCGCTCCCGAATTGGTGACTTGCGAGCATTATGGCAAGAGAGAAGACCATAAAGAATTTCTGGACTGTATTCAATCGCTTAAAGAACCGAATAAAAAAATCGCGGTACAAGACGAGTTGTTCAGAATCGGGGTGAAAAAAATGTATGCTCAGGTAAAGGAATACAATTTATTTAACATCATCCGAAACGATGAGAGTACGGTTGATAAAACACTAAAGCTATTGGAAGGCCATTTTCGTTTGTGAACGGCATCACATAAAAGCCGGCGGGCCTTGATTGGACTTGGCGAGTAATACACCATGCAACTAAACGTTTGATGAATAAAGATAATTTGTATGTGCGGAGGAAAGAACAATGTCAGAAAATAGGATTGAAGATGCTTTCAATGCGTTTTTTACCGGTGAAACATTAAAAAACGCGCTGGATTTCGCGGAATTCATCAGGGCAAACGAAATGATTTATAACGGAGCGTATGAAATACACTACAAGGATAAACTCGCCTGTTACATAGATACCCCAAACGATAAGTCGCATATGTGGCGTGTTTGGACGGTGGGTGATTACAGCGGCGAATATGAAGGTTTCCCGATAGATGACCGCATGAAGGAGATCGCCCGGGCAAATGTCATTAAATGCGGAAACTGTGATGATTGTAATCGTGACCCGGGAAAAACGGAAACGATATTCGGGAAAGAGTTTGTTCATGTTTGTAACGGTACTGACAACCTCGCCATGCGATTTGAAAATCCTGACGCCGAGGCGGTGAAGTGCGCGATAAAAATGGTAGGTATGAGAAAGTATGACATTAATGGGCGATGCCATACTAAAGATATGCCATCCTCTGAGGCTTAACAACTCTGTTATAGCCAATACGGATCATTACTTACATGCACCTATACAGGCAAGATATGCTTGGGAACCTGATAAATATATCGGTATTCCCGCGTGGTCATACCCGGAGGAAGAGTTTTATAAAAAGGCACATGAGTTTTATGAAATAAAGCACAAAGAGTTAAAGATTACTTTGATAGAGCACCTTGAAGAGGCAAAAAACGATACAACACTTGTTCCGGAATAAGTGTTGCATAGTATATAAGATGATTTCAACATGCGCGAGGTTGCATTAATCTGTAATTTTGTGCAACCGGTACATATGGTTGCTTTTTTTTCTGTATTTCGGCTATACTGACCGCATAAAAAGGGTTTCATGTCGATGTAAGCTCAAGCCGTTGGCATACCCAATTAAGCCGTCGAAGGATAGGAAGGATTGGTTTTGGATGATCGCATCTCCACTATCAGGCAGAAAAATCAGAATAATCGCCATGACACTCGTGATGACCGTGTGCCTGCCTTTGTTTACCTGCGCGCTGGCCGCCTCTGTGCCCTCCGCCCCGCAGAGCCTAACCGCCGTGGCGGGCAACGGCAAGGTTGGGTTGATGTGGTTTGAACCGGAAGACGACGGCGGCGCGGCCATCGCATCGTATGAAGTTTCCATAGACGGCGGGGCAACCTGGACGGATATCGGTCTTGCGACGTCCTATACCTTCGACGGCCTGGCCGGCGGTATTACGTACATGTTCATAGTACGGGCAGTGAACAGCGCCGGAAGCGGTGATGAGGCAATTGCCAACGCGAAGCCGTCAGGCAGCGGCGTTGAAGCGACACCCACGCCGGCACCGGCAGATGGCAGCTCGAGCCCCGGCTCCGGCTTAGGGAAGGGCGTAGGCCGGGGCACCGGTGAGGGCCAAAAACCCGGTGACCAACAGCAAAACCCGCCGCAGCCTCCGCCATATGAACCACCGTCCAAGGTTGATCCGCCGCCGGAGGAAAACATACCCATCGAGATCGACCCGGCGGATGTGACCGAAAAGCCGCTCAAGCCCAAAAAAGAAAAGGTGCAGCAGGCCGTGACCGTGTGGACGATCACAGCGGATGGCATGCAGTCGTGGAACGTTGGTGGCACTGGGGTAAAAGTTGATTGCACCCTGGATTTAAAGATGACAAAAGTTGGCGGCGATATGTACGGTATTTATGCGGGCAATGGGACATTTAATTTAGAGATGGATTCAGCCGCTTATCACGCGCGGCATCATGGGTACCTTGATGGGGAACTTGCCGCCGAGGGCCCTCTAACTGAGATAATGTTAATACTGGTTGAAGAAAAGGGTGAACCGGATGCGAAATATAAACAAGCGATGGCAGAGTACGAGAAGGCCTTGGCTGAGTACAATAAGTACTTTGAACTATGGTGTGAGTGGTATAGGACAAGCTATACTTATATTCTAAGGGAAAACGCTGACGTCGTTAGGGAGCATCGTGAGAACCCTCAATGGTTATGGACGAATGTGATAAAGCCACAGTTGAAAGCGGAGATGGCGGAATATGAGGACGGAAATCCCCGGCCCCCAAAGCCCAAGAAGCCTCAGAATAAAAACGCGTACTATGCGAAGGGCAAGGGAGCGATGAATTGGAATTGGAGCGAGGTCAAGAACCATTTTGTTGAACATGCTGAGTCCGGTGATGTTGTTACGCAGACCCCGGAACAGTTGCGTTTTATGCTTTCTAATTTTGAGTTTGAAGTCATTATATACGCTAACGGTAATGGGGTTGTTAAGATCCCATGGGGGTCTATGGTTTTCAAGGCCCG
>WRFT01000024.1 GCA_009776385.1 Clostridia bacterium | reverse complement strand
CGAAAAACTTCTACTCAATGCCATCCTTAAAAGCAATGTACCATAAACAAAATTTGTAGTCAACTGGATGCCGGAACCCGTAAAATCATTGCGCATCGGCGCATTTTGGGGGCATCCTGCCAGTGCGGGTATAAACCATATATTGCATTTTTTTAATTCCGCAAGTCTTTTAACCGCCGCTTCCCGTATATAGCTGACACTATCTTTTTCAGCCATGCCAGTCAGTATCTTTTTATCGATCAACATAGAAACAACCATCATGCGGGGTTGCCAATCTGCGGACTTTTTAGCAACATGACCATACACTTCTTGTGCTAGTGTTAGGTCTGTCAATTCGCTTGCCGCTACGATACGATTGACGAGCCATTCGTCGTTTTACCCCATATCAAAACCTATAAATAATTATCCCCAAACTCTCTAACGCGTTTAGAATATCGGTTATCAAATCCTCCGTATTCTGCAATTTCCCATATGTATTCGATCCGGTACCATAGCCAGTCAACTGCTGCGGCGGGGCAGCCGATGCCTTAAATGAGTATAAGATGCCTCCCGTGACGACGTCCTTTACCGTTGCGGTAATATGAGTTGTGTATCCTTTTGTATTGTTATTGTAGTCGAGCGTATGTGTATAGGATTCATAGAATTTCAAAACATAACGGATGTCCTCCGGCTTGTCCGCCATGCAACACGGAGCGATATTATTTTGGAAACCCCAATACATGTGGCGATGTTCACCAAATTCATCTTTTTCACTTTCCTGTATGATATAAAGCTTATCTCCTGTAACCTCTACAGGGCTGACAGACGCGTCGGTCACATAAAAGTACTCTTTTAGCCCTTGTTCTTCCAGAATGCTCTCCAGGCTTTGCTTAAGCTGCGCATATAAACCCGACATATAAGACGGTTGGTTTAGCCCGGGTTTATAGGGAAGGGTTGCTAATGCCGCGATATTGTTGCCGTTAAGTGTTTGCTCGTAATAGTAATGAAACAAGGCCGGTTCAACTAAATAGTTATAATTATAATAATGAGTATCCTTATACTGATTATCAAGATGCCGCTTAAATAACTCTTCGACATATTGTAAAGGCGGCATATCCGCATCTTGAAAATCATGTAAAATTTCCTGTTGAATCCACTGCAAATCCATTTGTTCCCTTTGGTATTGCGCAGAGGCGGAAGGAATTCCTTGCTGCTCAAGACCTTGCAGAAAAAACACCTCGGCGGCCCACTCAAGAAGCTCCTCGCTTTGGAGATACTGTACATCCTGATACAGAACACCGGCTTTTTTAATGAGGGCATCATATTCCTGTTTAATCAGAAAAGGATTTGTTATGGTTTTCTGATAAGGAGGATCATTTGGTGAACGGAGGGTCCAGTTTGGGTGTTTGTCGTTAATCGCTTCCTTGAGCGATGTAAAACTGATTGCGGCCTCCAACCAAGCTTCGGCTTCATACTGTATAAAGCCCAACAATGCGGTTTTATATACAGCAGCATCCTCATAGTCATCAGGCAATTGATTAAACGACTCGAGCGCCGCGTTGAAATCAAGCTTGCGAATTTGCTCAAGCCCCTGTTGATAAATATACGAATCATCGACAGTTTCGCCGGTTTCAATAGGGCCCTCCGGTTCACCGGTTCCGGGTTGTTCCGGCTCGGTGGCAGGTACGCCGGCCTCGGTTTGTTGATCGGTATTTTGATAGTTGCCCATATCCGAGCTGTTATGATTCACACCGCAGCCGGTGGCCATTGTAATAACAATTATCGCAAATACAATCATCATTTTTCTCATGAGCATATCGCTTTCCTCCATTACGAAAAAGGCACCGCTAAATGGTTGAGGTTCGGTGTATTTTTCAACAATCCCACGTTATCCCTGCGGCTCAGGCCTATCAGGCAGAGGAGACGCATCGTTAGTCTATCTGCTCACAAGTATAACTCGCCGGCATCTCAAACACGCGTGAAGGTACATTCCGGCTTATTTCCATAAGCGTAAACAAATCCATCACCGTGCCGTCGCTCTTGATACGCATACAGTATTCCACATTGCCGCCGTTTACATAAAAGCGCCATACGGTCGTTTCCGTCCTTGTGTAGTCTTCATAAGGTATCGGAACACCGTTGACAGAACCCATGCCCGATTCAATGAAGCACATACGGGAGACAGGGAAAAAATCGCGCGAGTCGTCAGCCGATGATGTTGGCAACTCCCATACATTGATATTTTTAAACATGTGGTTGATACCATATTTCTTATCGCCCTTGTCGATAGTATGCTGCGATGGTTCATTTTTTTTATCAGTCGAAAACCGGCGAATCCAGGCGTACAGATCGTCCTGTCTCGCCGTTTCGACTCGATGCCACTTTATCGCCCAGTCGGATGGGATCGGCGGAATCACCATGCCGCTCTGTGCGTCGCCGGTGAAAATATCCGCGACTTGTAACTTTATATAATAGTTCCTGCCGGCAAGCAGAGCGATGAAATCCGCCGTGAGAGGGCCCGGCGCGGGTGAAACGGTGTTATCGCCGTCCGCACCGCTGCTGCCGCAAACCATTAATGTAAACGTCAAAATCAGTATGAACGCGATTGAGATAAACCTCTTCGTATTCATGGACTGGGCCCTCCTTTAAAACTCAAAGCCGGAGTTTGTTCCCCTGCGCAGGTGTTCCCGTGATGGCGTCCGGCTTTGGATGTACGGCCTTACGATAGATGCATGCCGCCACCGCGCCGCCCAATACAGCGCACATCATCACATAACAGGCCCAACGCGGCAAGGGTGTTTTATCCAGCGCCCATTCCAATACCCCGACCGCCGCGATACACGCCAGAGTGATGGCCGCGCGCGGGAGAATTCGCCGCTTATCGCCCGCCCGGCGCCTGTACAGGATGCACCCTGCCATCAACGTCACCGCGCACAGCACCTGCGTAACGCGCACGAACCCCCACTTCGGGCAGTCATCCGCCCTCAGGCTTTCAAAAATAATCTGTGAGGCGGCGTAAAGGATGAGCATGAGCCGGGTCTTATCGCCCTGCCGGCGTCCCTTGCGTAATAAAACCGCGAGTATTACCAGCGCGGCGGCCGCCTCCCAAACATAGATAGCCAGCTGCGATTCCTCATACAGGTTTTGTACGCTGAACGGGAAAAGGCTGAGAAAACCGGTGATGCCGTCGGATAGACCGAGTTCCTCCGGGGATAAGCCAAGCCCCGCGTCGGTTGAAAACTCAAAGAGGCGCAGCACCGCGATGCCCGCCAATACGGGTATCGCCATGCTATCGAGCGTGTCTATAAAAGATACCCGAGCCCGTTTGGCGGCGGCCCACGCGCCGCAAGCGGCGCCCGCCAGCGCGCCCCACATCAGGAAGCCGCCCTCCCATACCGACAGCGCCCAAACAGGGCTGCTCTCCAAAAAAGCGTAGTCAAAGCGCGCCAGGCAGTAAAAGAGCCGCGCGCCTGCCAGTGCTAAGGGCAGTGTGAACAGCGACAGCGTCACGGCGTCCGGCTTGGCCTTGGGGCGGCTGAAATGCAACAAGCCTGCAAAAAGCGCCGCCGCGAGCGCCGCGCCGATGCCGTAGATGCTGATGGAAAAACCAAGAGGCGTGTGAATCATGCAGCTTACTCCCCGCCGGGCAGGCCCGTAGAAAAATAGATGATATCCGATACGTAGCGAACCTTATGCGTATCCAGGCTGTTTATTTTCTTATCACGAAAGATGAGCGAAGCGGAACTGCCGCCATCCAAATTATAGGCGATACGGCAGCCAAGCTCCTTCATATACTCCGCCATCTCCATGAGCGTCAGCCCCTTAGAATTTTTAGATTCCGGGCCTTCCGTGACCACCAATAAATAAGACAGCGTATCGACTTGCGCGATGACCACGCGCTGCGCCCGTACATAAGCGGGGTTGTTTACACGGGAATAGGTTTCATGCGCGAGCTGCCCCTCATTTACCAATAGAGGGCCGAACGTGATGACATTAATGATACGCCCGCCCTCGTCAAAAGCGCCGCCCAACGCGTCATACGCCTGATAGAAAGTTTCTTGATCCGCCCGTAACACGACATGAAAATCACCCTTGTCGTCGATGATTAAAATATCGTCCGGCAAGGTAAAGCGGCTGCGGTACAGATGGCCTTGACGAAGGATGACACCATGATTATCAAAACTATGAAAGTCCGCGTTGACAGCCGTGACCGCGTTGACCCGTTTGGCAAGCTTGGCGGCGGGGACCGTCGTCTGGGTGCCGTATCGGTTGGCAAACGCGGTGCGTAATTGGCTCGGATGCGCGATTTGCACCCGCACAATTTGGATGTTCGTTTTCAAATAGCTGTCTGTCTCAATGGTTACATGTAATGTGGGGTCAAGGTATTCCGTATCGCTGAGATAGTATTGCGGGTCCGCGGCATATCCCGCCGCCGCGTCAATGGGGATGGGCGTCGCCGCCTTGATGTCTAACCGTTTTTCTTCGGTCATTGCCGGCGACCTGGCTAAAAACATCAGCGACACGATGAAAAGTATTAACAAGATGGTCTTCACTCGCATATCTAGTCAACCTCCGTCGGATGTAAAGTGGCAAAGGGTTCCCGGCGGCTACTCGCGGTTCCCCTCGCCGGTACCCGGCGGAAGGGACCTGCCGCGTGCCGCCAGCAGCAGCGGCGCTTCCATCGTACCATTCCCCGATACCGTTGTTATCATGCTGACCCGCGCGTAGCATACTGCCCGAAGCCCGCCCGGGTTGGTAATAGTCTGTACAGAGATGTGCCCGTTGCTTCCTACAATCCATCGGGCTCCGGCGCGCCGCCATTCCGTTGTCCAGTACCAAGACCGGTTGCCATACCCTTTTACGGGGTGCTTTTTTAAGCCCCTTTCATGGGCATAGGGTGTTCCCACCGCTTGCCGGCGCGCGTCCACCGTGTATTTGCCGCCCAAGAAACCGTAGGCTTTGTTAAGCAGTTCATCGACGCTGGGCACGGAAAGCAACCCGCGCCCGTCGCTCATCTCCAGCAAACAGGCACGCTCCGCCTCGTTGAACAGCTCGAGCGCGCATTGTTCGTTGCAGGTTTGGCGTATCATGGTGTCCGCGTATAAAAAAGGCGTGTACCTGTCGGTGTCAGCCCAAGGGTTATACACAAGGCAGTCAATAATGTGTTCCGTCATCAAAAAGGCAATGCCGTCCTGAACGCCCAGTACGCGCCAGAGAACGGGTTCGCGCGTACCGTCTTTCTGCGTGGGGTACATGCCAAAAAGCACATACTGGTATCTTAATTTTTTATCATAACCTCTCAACTCCGGCTGCTCTTGGCCCAGCGCGGAGAGGCAGCCGGATAGTAAAACAAGCAGCGTCAGCAACGCAACGATTCTTTTTATCATTTGCATCCGCATCCTCCTGACAGTCGAAACCTTCCGGGGCAGCCGGAACACCCTGACAAGATGGCGCGTTAATCATCTGAATCCGACTGTACCGCGATAAAAAACACGCATGGACAGTATACCGATAATCTTGATACCCGTCTACTTGTTTCAAATCATTTGTCTTTTAAAAGCGGAACCGCGTATTGATATTGTACTTTTTACGGGTCTATGACATAATGGAGATGAGGTGAATGTGAATAATGAAAGTACACGTTTTTTATAGCGGTAAAACAGGGTTTACCAAGCGCTACGCGGAATGGATCGCGCAGGAGTTGGGCTGCCGGGCCCGGCCCTATTCCGATTTTGCCGAAACCGCCATCGGTGCGGAAGACTTGGTCATCTTCGGAGGCCGCCTTCACGCGGGCCGTGTGGAGCGGTTAAAGGCGGTGACATCCCGCTTGCGGGATAACTTAATTGTGTTTGCCGTTGGCGCGGCGCCTGCCGCCGCCGAATCGACCGTAGAGAAATACTGGCGCGAGAATCTAACCGCGGAAGAACGGGCGGTCATTCCCCATTTTTACATGCAGGGCGGGTTAAACTTTCCGGAAATGGGCTTCATGGACAGAACAATCATGCATGTCGTGGCGCTGCTGATGAAGGGTAAACAACAAGAACCCGGCGCGGGGATCGATTTTGGGGCATCCTTTGACGCCGCCTCAAAGGATGCGCTGACGCCGTTATTAAGCTGTGCAAACGATAGGATGCGCGGTTGATTCATTTTACCACCCGAAAGGGGGCTGATGGGTGAATACGCCCGTTGTCATTCATCGGGGCAGAGGGATAGATTGTTTTGCGTTGGATCAGCGCACTTTTCGCGTCAGAATCAGTACGGAGCGCGGAGCGTATCAACGCGTTGAGTTATGCTATACCTTAAATAAATACACTTGGAATGAAGCGCGCCAAACCGTTGCCATACGGCAATGGGCGTCCGATGATCTATGGGATTATTATCAAACGGATGTATCCGGCAAGGATACGCGGCTGGCGTATGTTTTTATTTTGCATACGCGGCGGGAAACTTTTTATTTCAGCGAGGAGGGGTTAAGCCGCCATTATGCCTTTCCGCAGGGGTACTGCCATTTTTTCCAAAACCCGTTCATTCATGCGTGTGATGTGCACAAGGTTGTTTCCTGGGCCGACACGGCCGTCGCCTACCAAATATTCCCGGAGCGTTTTGCCAACGGGCTTGGTAAGAAGGCTTATGTAAACAGCGCGTGGGACAGCGACCCCACCCCTCACGCCTTGTTTGGCGGCGATCTTCCGGGTATAGAAAAGCATTTAGATTATTTGTCCGATTTAGGCGTTAACTGCCTCTACTTAACACCGGTATTCCCATCACCCAGCAACCATAAATACGATGTGGCGGATTATGAAACGGTCGATACCGCTTTCGGCGGGGAAGCGGCGCTGCGTTCACTGATAGACGCCGTACATAAAAGGAATATGCGCGTGCTGCTGGACGGCGTCTTTAACCATTGCTCCACCCTGTTTAAGCCCTTTCAGGACGCCATCCGTCATGGCAAAGGTTCCGCTTATTGGGATTGGTTTTTTATCGAGGGCGACCGGGTAGACCTGAAGGAAGCAAACTATTTTACATTCGGCCGTGTTTCTTCCATGCCCAAACTCAACACGGGGCATCCGGAAGTCATAAAGTACTTTTGCGGCATCGGCGCTTATTGGGTGCGGGAATACCATATTGACGGCTGGCGTTTGGATGTAACGGACGAACTGAGCGCGGATTTTCTGCGGGCCTTTCGCAAGGCCGTCAAGGCGGAAAACCCGGATGCGCTGATTGTTGGGGAAATATGGCAAAACCCCGCAAGCTGGCTTAGGGGCGATCAAGCGGACGGCGTGATGAACTACGCGCTGACCAAGGCCTTAACCGATTATCTGGTTCATCGCACACAAGACGCGCAGGGTACAGCCTGCCGGCTAAACCGCCTTTTGGCGCGAACCGCCCCGCAGGCATCGCGTATGATGCTCAACCTCATCGGCAGCCATGACACGCATCGTTTCTTAACCCTTTTAAAGGGCGACAAGCCGCGGTTGAAGCTGGCTTTTTGCCTGTTGTTTTTCTATGTGGGTATTCCTTGTATTTATTACGGCGACGAAATAGGCATGGAGGGCGGATACGATCCCGGCTGCCGCAAAGGTTTTCCTTGGGAGGAACGGTTGTGGGATGCGTCACTCAGGGAACTGGTCAAGCGGCTTTGCATTTTAAAAACAAGCGGAAGGCTTGCCGGTGACGAAATGGCCATCGAGGCTTTTGGCGATATCTTGTCCGTTAAAAGGTCCGGAGCGGGGTTGATGATAAACGCGGCGGACCAACCCGCCGCAGCCGTCATCAATGGTTGTACCCATACGCTGGAGGCGTGTGAATACCGTATAGACCGGCTTTAATCAAGAAAGGAGTCCTGCCTGTGAAGAAGTTATGCCTGTATTTCCTGGTTATGTTCCTGGCCCTTTCATTTATTGTGCCCGCCATGGCGGAAAGCGAGATGTATCAGCGTGTCATGTCGCGCTTTCATGGCGAATTGGAGCAAGGCGCGGTGGTTCAAGTGCTGGAAAACGCCACCTCCATCGAGTTGGGATACGCCCAACAGCTTATAGACGCCTTCAACGCGGCTTATCAAGGCCTGGGCGTGTCCGCCAAAATTATGGATATCGACCAATATTCCGACCTGGCAACCGACGGCCCCTACGGTTACGGACCGGACGTGTGGTACCAAGCCAATGACATTTTAATGAAATACGCTACCAAGCAGCATCTGCTTCCCTTACCGATATTCGACCTGGAGTGTTATCCGCATACGCCCCGGGACGCTTGGGACGCCTACAAGATGGTGATGTATGACGAGCCTTTCTTTTGCGGCGTTCCCATCAATGTGCAAAGCGGCATGCTGTTCTATATCGAGTCCATGCTGCCTGATGACTGGCAAACCCAATGGGATTTAAACCAAAACGGCATGCCCGATTTTTTTGAAACCTTCACGGCGCTGTATGCCTACAGCAAAGCGGTTCAAGAGAACGGAGGCACCACCAAATACGGTTATTTGGATGACCTGGTGGATGTGTACTTCTCATTCGGTTACCTGTTTACGGGCGGCGCCTATGTCTTTGGCAGCGATGATACGGATCCCGCCGATATCGGGCTGGCGAAGGGGGACGCCGCGAAGTGCGCTTCCATGCTGCGGCAGTGGGCGGCGCTGATGAACAACACGGAAGCGCTGGATAAGGCGTTCGCGTCGGCCGCCTACAGCTATCTGGCGCAGGGTACGATGCTGTGCACCATCACCACGCCGGATGTCAAACAGATGTTTGTCCGCGCCATGATCAACACCGGCAGTTGGACCCGTGAGGAAGCCGAGGCCGACCTGAAGATGATTCCCGTTCCGCGTCTGCCCAAATCGTACGATTTGACGGGCGGCCCGTGGCAGGATACAATTACCGATATGGACAATCTGACGACGCAAACCATCATGATGGGCGGTATGAACGGCTTTGGTATTTCCGCTTACACACAATGCCCCAACGCGTCTTTGGCCTTTATTCAGTTCGCGGCATCTTTCCCGCAGGTGATGGAGCGGAACCGTATGCTCGGCATCAGCCCGGCCCGCGGCGACGCGGCAGCGGAAATCGGCAAGGATGACGCGACCGTGCAAATGATGTTTGATAATTTGGATAACAACCTTATCTACATCATGCCTGCCATCAACGAAATGAGCCAGCTATGGACGCCGGGTGAGAGTTTCTTAATTGACCTGTGTACCGATGCCTTCCGCAGTTCCCGCGGGGAACCGGAACTCTACACAACCATCGAGCAGATACAAGCCGCCCTTGAACGCATGGTGCAGCAGATTCTTGATGCGATATTCACGCTGTCTTAACGAAACGGAGGTTCAACATTGCAGCATCAGGCAGACAAAACACTAAATAAAAAGACGCCGTTCTTTAAAAAACCGGGGATGGCTTATCAAAACTTCACGGCGTTCTTAAAGTGGGCGCCCCCCGGCGTGTGGGCGTCCATATGCCTGATGGGGGCCGGGCAGCTTGTATACGGGCAAATTGTTAAAGGAATCGCCTTTTTAAGCTGTTTGGCGGCGTCGGCATGGTATTTTATCACCATGGGCATCAAGGACCTGGCGGGTATTTTTACCTTGGGTACGCGGCAGGAAGATTTGTGGCTGGGCATACCCGGCGACAACTCGATGACGATGTTGATTTTGGGTGTCTTTGCCTGGGGTGTTCTGGTTTTGACGGTCGTTTTATGGTATGCCAATGTTCGGGACGCCGTTTTTTCCGCACGCAGGGTCCAGCAAGGTAAAAAACCGCGGTCTTTCAGGCAAACACTAAGGGCCATGGCGGATGATAAGTTTCATATCACATCCTTAAGCCTGCCGGTGGTAACGGTGACGGTTCTGTCCATCGTGCCCATCGTATTTATGATTCTCATCGCCTTTACCAACCTGGGCGGTGATATCGTCTATCCGAAACTGGCCGGCTGGTCTCTTGACGCATGGCAAAAGCTGGTCGGTGTCAGCAAATTGGGCGGTACATTTCAAAAAATAATCACATGGAATGTGACCTGGGCGGTTTCCACCACGCTGATTAACTTCATCTTCGGCCTGTCTTTAGCGCTTTTGCTTAATAAGAAAAACGTGCGGTACTCCAAGTTTTGGCGCGCCTTTCCCATTTTGGCGTACGCGATACCGGGTTTCATTTCCATGTTGGGGTATCGCTTTATGTTTTCGCAATCCGGCCCCATCAACAGCTTGTTGACGGACGCGGGCAAGGACAGCATCTTTTTTCTGACAAACGACGCTTCCGCCAAATGGTGGGCACGCGGGATCGGCTTGTTTGTCAACGCCTGGATTGCCACACCCTCCATCATGCTGATGGCATCCGGCATCTTAAGCAACATCAGCGCGGATCTTTACGAAGCTTCTACATTGGACGGCGCGTCTTCCCTGCAGCAGTTCCGTAAGATTACCTTTCCCTTTGTGCTTTTTGCCACCACGCCGCTGCTCATCAGCCAGTTTGTAGGCAACTTTAATAACTTCGGCATCTTTTTCTTCATGCGCAACAATGTCATCTCCAACTACGGAGATTACTTTTTAGCATCGGATACGGATTTGCTGATTAACTGGCTGTATAACTTGTCGGTAGATAACAACTATTACTCAGTGGGCGCGGCCATCAGCCTGGTTATCTTCGCCATCACCTCCACGCTGTCACTGGCTGTATACATGCGGTCCGCCGCGTACAAACAGGAGGATAGGTATCAATGAGCGGCTCAGCGGTAATTAAAAAGCGAAAGAAACGTCTCACCTTCAGGCGCGCCATAGATAACACGCTCACATACACGGCGCTCGTGTTTATATCGGTATTCTTCCTTTTTCCCTGCCTGTGGCTGGTACTGGCAAGCTTTAGCAAGTCCGGCAGCCTGTATGACACCCGCGGCTTCTTCCCCTCCGCGTACAGCTTCCAAACTTTTGTGGATCTGTTTACCGATGATGTCAATGGCTTGTATCCGTATGGCCGCTGGTTTTCAAACACGCTGTACGTCGCTTCCATGAGCTGCGTGCTTGGTACGGTTTTAGTCATTCTTACCGGTTACGTCATGAGCCGTTTTCGTTTCAAGGGCCGCGACAGCATCAAGCAAATAACGCTCGTTCTGGGCATGTTCCCGGGTTTTATGGGGATGGCGGCTATTTATATCATCATGGCGCAATTCGGGCTGCTCAACCGCTTGGAAGCGCTGATTATCTTGTATGCCGGTACGGCGCCGCTGGGGTACTTGCTTCAAAAGGGTTATTTTGATACCATACCCCAAACCATTTACGAGGCGGCGCGTATCGACGGCGCGAATAACTTCCTCATCTTTAGGAAGATTACGCTGCCGCTTGCTAAACCCATGCTGGTATACACGGCGCTTACACAGTTTACATGGCCCTGGAGCGATGTGCTGCTGCCCAGGCTATTGCTGAAAAACAGGGAACAGTGGACGGTTGCGGTGGGGCTTTTCAGTATGCCGGAGACGCATTTTTCCCGATTCGCGGCAGGCAGCATGTTTATCGCGGTCCCCATAGTCATTCTATTCTTCTGTCTGGTTAAAAACATCGTCAACGGGATGACGGCCGGCGCAATAAAGGGG
Source organism: Clostridia bacterium (assembly GCA_009776385.1). Lineage (GTDB taxonomy): Bacteria > Bacillota > Clostridia > Christensenellales > Aristaeellaceae > WRFT01. The sequence continues at coordinate 1,620 of WRFT01000024.1, read as the reverse complement.
TGAGGATGGTACCCATGAAAAAGGCATTGCTTATCCTCTTGGCGATTTGTCTGTTTTTGAGTACCGCCGCCGTTTGGGCGGAAACAGACATCGTGGATAACTGGTATGAAATATTCGTTTACTCCTACGCGGACGGCGACGGCGACCGCATCGGCGATTTTAAGGGGTTGACCGCCAAGCTGGACTACATTCACGATTTAGGGTTTGGCGGCATATGGCTGATGCCCATCCATCCCTCGCCCAGTTACCATAAGTATGACGTGACCGATTATTACGGTATACACGAGGAGTACGGTACCTTAGAGGACTTTCAGGCATTTCTTGATAAGGCGCATGCCTTGAACATACGCGTCATTATCGACTTGGTGGTCAACCACACATCCAGCCGGCATCCGTGGTTTCAGGCCGCCAGAGACAAAGACTCGCCTTACCGGGAATACTATAATTTCTCCGCGGAGGCAATGCCCGGTTACAATTACTTGCCGGAAGGCGTTTATTATGAAAGCAGGTTTACCTCCACGATGCCGGATTTAAACCTTGACAGCCCCGCCGTTTTAAATGAGATAGAAAATATCATGCGGTATTGGTTGGACATGGGCGTGGACGGCTTCCGCCTGGACGCGGTAACCAGTTATTACACCGGCGATAAACGCGCGAATATCGCGTTTTTAGCGTGGCTGAACGAGACCTGCAAGGCTATCAAACCGGATTGTTTCATCGTGGGTGAATGCTGGGATAACCTGCGGACCATCCGCGACTACTACGAAAGCGGGATAGACAGTTTCTTTATATTCCCCGTCTCTCAAGCATCGGGGTATATCGGCAGCCTGCTGCGGGCTGATACGGAGAATAAGGCGGAGCGGTTCGGCGCGGCTGTGATGCTTTTGGAAAACGAAATGAACGGGCTGCTGCTTTCACCCTTTTTGGGCAACCATGATACGCCGCGCATTGCCAACGCAGTGGGGTATCATTCGGCCACCAACATTAAAATGGCGGCGGGCCTGCTGGCGATGATGAAGGGTTGTATCTTCGTCTATTACGGTGATGAAATAGGCATGGTCGGCGCGGCTAACGACCCGGAAAAGCGGCTGGGCATGTTTTGGGATGAAAAGAAGAACATCACCTTTGCGCCTCCGGGAACGAGTATGCCGGAGTACCCGTTCCCTTCCGTACAGGAACAGCAACAAAAGGACAGTTCCATTTTAAACTATTACAAACAAGCCATGCATCTGCGTAATCAATTCCCCGTCATAGCCAGGGGTACACCCGAGGTTTTAGACAGCCCGGACGGCAGCATCTGCCTTATCGAAAAAACCCATTTAGATGAACGGCTGCTTATCGCCATCAATCTGTCCGTGGATGAAACCGCCGTCACCCTGCCCGGCGCGTACACGACGCTGGCCGGCGAACTGCAGGTCTGGGGGCAGGCGGAACTGGAGGGTTCGACGCTGCTGCTGCCGGCATACGGAATCGCGCTTATCCAATAAGGGATGCTTTCCCCATGAGGGATTCATCATAACAAAACAAGGAGGAATAAATCATGAAAAGAGTCCTGGTATGGCTTCTTGCCGCGCTGCTGCTGCTCAATGGCGCGGCGCTGGCCGCGGAGACCGTCACGGT
>WRFT01000023.1 GCA_009776385.1 Clostridia bacterium | reverse complement strand
ACGACAATAACGCCGATGATGGCAATGAGTAATCCGGCGGCTTTAATTATAACCAAGGCTCTTTGCTTATATCTTGGGAACAGACGTGCCGCGACACGGCCTGCAAGATAACATAATAACGCGCCTATTATTAAAAGAACCACACCGACGGGATGCAGTCTTTCCAGAATACGGCTTCCGTTCAGCAATGCATATCACCACCTTATAATAAAAAAACCGAACCATCCTCATATGCGAGGACGGATCGGATCCGTGGTACCACCCGGCTTCGCAGCCCCTTAGGGACTGCCTCCTTCACGCTGTATCGCGCGCAACGGCGGAGCTGACGATTTCACCCCGCGCCCTTCGAAACGACCTTCACCGATTTTTCCCGAGCGGTCTTCCAGCCTGCGAACCGCCTTCTCTGTCAGGATACGTTCGGTTACTCCTTTTCATCATCGGGCATATGATATACGAGTTACCTGTTACGCTTTTTTCTTATCCTTGTCAACCTTGATGACTTCAACGCCGTTATAGTATCCGCAAGCTTTACAGACACGATGGTTCAGCTTCATCGCATGACAACGCGGGCACTCGGTAATGCCGGGTAAACTGAGTTTCCAGTTCGCTTGCCTGCTATGCTTTCGCGCTTTTGATGTTCTGCCTTTCGGGACAGCCATGACAATTCCTCCTCTTATTCCCGGTCAATGCCCGTCACCCGTATACAACCACGGTACCATGACAGGTTTATCTATCGGATGTATCCGGCGTCGTCTCGCAGCCTTCACCGCAAAGGAAACGCATCGGCAGCGCCAGTGAAGCCAGTATCTGCGCCATTTGGTTTAAATCGATCCGCGTTCCCCTTAGAGGAAAGATTTCCGGATCATCCGGCCCCGCCTTTTGAGAAAAACGCTCGGAGAACTCTGTCTCCAAGAGAGCCTCCGCCGGCTTTAAACAATTCGCGCAATTGCCATATGCCATGACGGACAAGGTTCCGTTGACGAAGATGACACCATCTTCACAGCGATAAGAACCCACAAGACCCGCGGGTCCAAACCGAACCAGTTCTCCAAACACCTGTTCAGGCGCCGGCGTTACCGTAACGCTTAACGGGAACTCCGTTCCGGGAGCTATCAGAGCGCTTGAAACATCCCAGTACACAGCCTTTACCCCAAACGGAAGCGAGGGTCATTATAATCGGCGTCCGTGTTTTTGTCAATACAATGAACCAGTTCCAAGGTATCTGAGGCGATAACCATCTCCTCATCAGTGGGAATAACCACTACCTTCACGCGGCTATCATCTGCGGATATAACACATTCCTGCGCACGCAGGCAGTCGTTCTTACTAAAGTCCATCTTTACGCCGAGCCACTCCATATCCTCCATCACGCGCCGGCGCAGAGCCCAGTTGTTTTCGCCGATACCTGCGGTGAACACCAGTACATCGACACCACCCATGGCTGCCGCATAAGCGCCGATATATTTTTTAATGCTGTATGCCAACATATCCCTAGCCACTATAGCGTCTTCATTTCCCGAGTCAGCCGCTGCGTCTATGTCACGCATATCGCTGGAAACGCCCGATACGCCGATTAAACCGGACTTTTTATTTAAAATATCCAGTACCGCGTCACAGGTTAACCCCTCGCTGTTGGCGATAAACTGAACCACAGCCGGATCCAAGCTGCCAGAACGCGTGCCCATGAGGACGCCTTCCAACGGGGTTAATCCCATTGAGGTATCCACGCATTTACCATCCACAACAGCGGCCAGGGAGGAACCGTTGCCCAGGTGGCAGGTTATGATGCGGGTACCGATAGGGTTGATGCCGAGGAACTGACAAACTCTGGCGGATACATAACGGTGCGAGGTGCCGTGAAACCCGTAACGGCGTATTTTTAAGCGCTTATAGTATTCGGTTGGAATACCGTACAGATACGCTTTTTTAGGCATGGTTTGATGAAAAGACGTGTCAAACACGGCCACTTGCGGCGTATCGGGCATGATGCGCCTGCATGCCAGAATACCCATCAGGTTGGCGGGATTATGCAGAGGGCCCAAGGGGATGTTTTCCCTGATAGCCTCAATAACAGCCTCGTTGATAATGACGGATGCGGAAAATTTTTCCCCGCCATGCAGCACGCGGTGCCCAACAGCCGCTATTTCACCCATATCTTTGAGCGCGCCGAGCTCTGTATGCGTTAATGCCCGCATCATGGCAGCGATAGCCTCATCATGATCCTTCATGGGCTGCTCGTTCTTGTAGATCTTATCTCCGGCTGTTTGTTTTATAACAGAACCTTCGATACCAATACGTTCTACCATTCCCTTAGCCGCGATACGGCGAGAATCTGTTTCCATCAATTGGAACTTAAGGCTGGAAGAACCGGCGTTGAGTATGAGAATTTTCATAATGAAGGTTTATCTCCTTATATCTGCGCCATCACGGCGGTAATCGCGGTGACATTGACAATGTCTTGAACGGAACAGCCCCGGCTTAAATCGTTAACGGGCTTTGCCAGGCCTTGAATAATAGGACCGATAGCCTGCGCGCCCGCCAGGCGCTGTACCAGCTTGTATCCGATATTTCCCGCTTGCAGATCGGGGAAAACCAATACATTCGCTTTGCCGGCTACCCGGCTTTGAGGGCTTTTTAAACGCCCGACGGATTCAACCAAAGCGGCATCCGCCTGCAATTCGCCATCCACATTCATATCCGGTGCGATTTCACGTACAACTTGCAATGCACGCACCACCTTGTCTACCATTTCATGCGACGCGCTTCCCTTTGTGGAAAAAGATAACAGCGCAACGCGCGGATCCATTCCGGTCAACACGCTGCCCGTTCGGGCACTGGCAATAGCGATAGCAGCCAATTCCTCGGCGTTAGGATTGGGTACCACCGCGCAATCTCCGAAAACCATAACACCTTTTTCTCCATAGAGAGGATCCGGCATTTCCATGATGAAACAACTGGAGACCAACGATATACCCGGAGCCGTTTTAATAATTTGAAGCGCCGGCCTGAGCACATCTCCGGTGGCGTGTACCGCGCCGGCAACCATTCCGTCCGCGTCTCCGGCTTTGACCATTACCGCTCCGAAGTATAGGGCATTGCGTGACACAAGCCCGGCGGCTTCCTCAATGGAAAGCCCCTTAGACTTGCGTAATTCATACAGAAGTTCCGCGTATGTCTCCGTCTGCCGGCATGAACCGGGAAACATGATGTTGACATCTTTCAAATCGGTATGCGTCTGATCGGCACACCGCTTGATTTCTTCCGGATCTCCCAATAAAGTGACTTTCGCCACACCTGACGACACAATTCTGGCCGCGGCCTGCACCGTGCGTTCTTCCGCGCCCTCGGGCATGACAATGTGGCGAACATCCGCTTTCGCTTTAAGTTGAATCTTATCCATTACCGACAAATCGGGGACCCTCCCATTCATGTAAAAATCGTATTATAACCGTTTTATTATACAGGATTATTAAGGTAAAAAAAAGGGTTGTCCGGCTTCAATTTAGAATAACGCCGGAGGGAGCTATCAACCCGTATGCGAAAACGAAAGAGGCGTTTTAACATAAAGCAAGCTGTTGTAGGCGTCATTGCTGAATATAATCCCTTTCATACAGGGCATCGTTACCATTTGGATGAGGCGCGCAGACTGGCAGACGCCGACCAAGTTTTAGTTGTCATGTCCGGCCCTTTTACACAGCGGGGCGATCCCGCCTTATTTTCACCCCGGGCCCGCGCGGAAATGGCTCTCCTTTCGGGAGCGGACATGGTGTTTGAGCTGCCGGCGCTTTATGCTGTCAATGACGCGGACCGTTTTGCCACGGGAGGCGTCAACCTCTTGACGAGCCTTGGCTGCACGCATATTTCCTTCGGCTGTGAGGACCTTAATCAAAGCCTTTTTCAAAGAGCCGTCGCTCTGATAACGGAACCCGAACCGAGTTTTCAACAAAATCTACGCTCTGCCCTATCCGCCGGCCGCTCCTATCCCTTTGCGCTGGGCAATGCGCTTGCCGCCGCGTTAGGTACAAATGCACTGGCGCTCCCTAACAATATACTGGCGCTGAGTTATTTAAATGCGATTCATCAATATAAAAGCCCGTTAATACCCATACCCATCCGCCGTTCGGGCAGCTATCACAGCCTTACAACGGCACCCGGCGTATTACCCTCCGCTGCCGCACTGCGTCGGGCGGTACTAACGGGTAATTGGCCCGGTATCCAAATGATGACGGAACCTGCGGTAATGCGTATTATTGAAAGAGAGTTACAACGCGGCCTTGTTCATTTTCCGGGAAGTTTGGATATGGCATTGCGAACGATGCTGCTTACAGCCGATCCTTGTGTATTTAACGCGCTTCCGAACGTTTCGGAAGGGCTGGACAGATTAATATTAAAGTATCGGGAACACGCGGTAAGCAGAGATGAGCTGTTGGGCATGATGAAATCCAAACGGTATACTCATGCGCGGTTAAGCCGTTTACTCACCCATTTCATGTTGGGTATCACGGCTGAAATGATGGTGGAGCGACCGCGTTACGCAAGGTTACTGGGTTTTAAACAGCGCGCAACAGAGCATATCCGTTTCGTCAAAAGAAGCGGGTTTAGCATTATTGAAAAAGCCGCTCGCTATGACAGGGAAGATCCGGAGCATATTTTAGATATGCGCGCATATGATCTGTGGGCAATGGGCGTGCGGGAACCTTTTGGATACGGATGGCGTCAGTCGCCATTGGTTGACCCGACAGATTGATTCCGTTACAATGTCACCATAATTAAGGATAAAAAGGAGATGGAGTTCATGTTATACCGTCCATTCGGAAAAACAGGCATCAATATATCCGCGCTCGGGTTTGGCGCTATGCGTCTTCCCACACGCACGGATGGAGATAAACAGATATTCGACGAAGAGGCGTCCATCGCCATTATCCGTCAAGGTATCGATGCGGGCGTTAATTATTTAGACACCGCGCCTTATTATTGCGACGCTCAAAGCGAGGGAATACTGGGAAAGGCGCTGGCAAACGGTTATCGTGAGAAGGTGTATTTATCCACCAAACTGCCCGGAGACGCGAAAGGATATGACGCGGCGCGTCAACGGCTGGAAACATCGCTTGAACGGATGAAAACGGATCATATCGATTTTTATCATCTGTGGGGCATTTCACTCAAGCGATTTGAAACGGAGATTCGCCCGGATGGGCAGCTTCAAATGGTCTTGGACGCCAAGTCGGAAGGCCTCATCAGGCACTTGAGTTTTTCATTCCATGACGAAGCGCAAAACATGATTAAGCTCATTGACACCGGCTTGTTTGCCAGTGTACTGTGCCAGTATAACCTGTTGGATCGTACCAACGAAGAGGCCATCGCCTATGCGGCCCAAAAGGGCATGGGAGTGGTTGTAATGGGCCCCGTCGGAGGCGGACGCCTCGGGGCGCCGTCACCGGTCGTACAGGCTTTGCTGCCCGGGAAACGGGTATCCTCCCCCGAGCTCGCTTTGCGTTTCGTATTAGCCAACCCCCATGTTTCCTGCGCGCTGAGCGGTATGGGCAGTTCCGCGATGGTTGAGGAAAACGTGCGTGTCGCATCCAATGATGCGGATTTATCGGAAACGGAAAAAGCCCTCATTGATAAGTCCGTTGACGAGAATGCGGAGCGCGCAAAACTATACTGTACCGGTTGTAATTATTGTATGCCCTGTCCGTTTGAGGTGAATATCCCGTGTATCTTTGATTTAATGAACGATCACCGCATCTACCAGTTGACCGATTATGCCCGCGCACAGTATAAAATGATTGGTGTGAGCCCTTGGATGAAAGGACAAAAGGCCGATGCCTGCACCCAATGCGGCGTAAGCGAGGAAAAATGCCCTCAGCATATAAAAATAAGAGATCAGCTTAAAGAAAGCCTGCAAGCGCTGAGCTGACCATCGGTTAGTATCACCCTGTAACGATAACGGTTATGCCAATCATCATGCCCGAGTATGAACTTGGCTATCCCGCGCCGAAGAACGATTCTTCCAGCATAGCGCACAAAGCGTGATATATGGGCAGATGGAACTCTTGTACCTCCGCCGGGCTATCACCCGGCGCTATAATAGCGTATTGACATGTCCGAGCCAGTATGCCGCCGCTGCCTCCCGTAAGCGCGATGGTGGTGAGGCCTCGCGCGGCTGCGGTTTGCGCCGCCAGCACCACGTTGCCGGCCATGCCGCCGGTCGAAATTCCCATCAGCGCATCGCCGGGCTTCCCATAGCCTATCACCTGTTGTGCGAAGACGAGATCCGCGTTAATATCATTGGAAAAAGCGGTCACAAGCGTGCTGTGTTCACTGAGCACAATGGCGGGTAATGCCCCTTGCAGCAGATCTGCCGCGTTCGGCACGTTTTCCTTGGTCATCGCTTGTATCGCTTGTTTTTCCTGCGGCGGCAGCGGCCTGTTTAAATGAAACCCTTTCATGAGTTCACCCAGAATATGCTGCGCGTCCGCGCAGCTTCCGCCGTTTCCGCACAGCAGTAATTTACCGCCGTTTCTAAAGGTGTTTCGCAAGACCTCATAAACAGCCAGAATATTTTTTTGCTGGGCAGCCAACTCGGTATGTTTGCGTATCAGCCGGTCGAGATACTGAAGAACGGTTTTGTTATCCTCGGGAGCAGTCATGATAGGATTGATGCCCAACACATGTAAAGCGACCATGATACTCGCCAAATCCCCAAGCGCCTCGCCCGTTTGAGCGGGTACAATATGCAAGCCTTCCAGTGAAAAAGGTATCGCTTCCTCCAGAAGCGCGGCCTCCATACCGGGGCGCAGAAAAGCCTCGCAACGCGTAAAAATACTTCCGACCACAATGCGTTCGGGGTTGAGTATATCCACAAGAATTGCAAGGCCGCGGCCAAGCATGGTACCGACCTGCTTGAATATCTGCAGGGCATCCGTGTTGCCGTCAGCCGCGTACTGCGCCATTAGCTTTGCCGTGATGTCGGACTCCGGGACACCGTCTAATATCCACTGCGGCGGTTTATTATCTAAAACACGCTGTTTGGTGAAGGCCCGCGCTTGTTGTCCAATGCCGTTTCCTCCGGTATGCCCTTCAAAGGAGCCGGCTTTTGAAAAACCGACAGGGCCATGCTCTGTCAGGCGAAGATGCCCTACTTCACCGCCCATGTCTCTATGACCGCGCACCAAACGCCCTTCGGTAATAATACCGGCGCCCATGCCCGTACCCATGGTAAGAAATATCATGTTTTCGGTGCCGCGCCCCGCCCCCAGCTTCCATTCGACAAGCGCACAGGCATTGGCGTCATTTTGAAGAAACGCGTTAATGCCATAACGATTCTTAAGCATCTGCGGCAATGGGATGTTTTCCCATCCCGGCAGATTAGGCGGGCAGAGAATGACGCCCTTCCGGCTGTCTAAAGGCCCCCCGCAGCTGATGCCAATGGCCAGCACGTCCTCAGGGCTTAAACTATGGCGCGCCATCATTTCATCTATAGCAGCATACAGCTTACCAAGCGCATAAGAAAACCCAAGCTCCGTGCTTGTTGGAAAACTGATTTTATCCGAAATGGTAATACCTTGATCGATATGAGCCAGAATAACGGCACATTTGGTGCCGCCGATATCCAGACCGATCACGGGTTTCATAACAGATACCTCGCCCATTCGGCTTATTCAACCGATGATAAACAACGGCGTGATCATATCATGATTCCCAATGAATGTCCACGGATTGGAAGTATGGCGGACGGAAGCGGCCGATAGACAACGCGCCGGTAAAGCTTACATATGTATTGCGGTAGCCGTTAATTTGCTGTACGATAGTTTCATAACGCGTGCCAAAGGAAACAATTGAAATTTGCGTTCCGACGCATAATAAGGAGGACAAATCATGCAAATCAACCGATATTTAGATCACGCGGTGCTCAAGCCGCAGATGACCGAGCAGGAGGTACGTGAGGCTATCCAACTGGGCATCGATTACAAGGTGCTAAATGTATGCGTACGGCCCTGCGACATCGCATTGGCTATGGAAATGTGCAAGGGTACGCAGACAGGTGTCATCTGCGTGCTGGATTTTCCGCATGGCGACGCGCCCGCCGCGGCAAAGGAAGCATTGGCTAAACAATACGCGGACATGGGTGTTCATGAAATCGATATGGTACTCAACTACGGATACCTGCGAAGCGGCCTGTATGATCAAGTGCTGGACGGCATCAAGCGGGTCGTTCGGCAAGCGCATGCCAAGCAAGTGCTTGTTAAGGTCATTTTTGAATCGGGCGCATTGAACACCGCAGAAATTCAAAAAGGCGTGGCTCTCTGCATAGAAGCGGGCGCTGATTTTGTCAAGACCTCCACGGGCTTTGGGGAAGGCAGCGCCACGGTGGAATCCGTACGTACCATGCTGGAAGCGGCAAACGGTAAGATAAAAGTGAAGCCCTCCGGCGGTATCCGCAGCTTTGAAACGGCAAAGATGTATGTGGAAATGGGCACGGAGCGGCTAGGCGTGGGATCAGCGGCCACCCCTGTCATTTGCGATGGAGAAGGCGAGGCGCACGGCGCATACTAAACCAAGGAGAGCAGTACCATGGATTATTTAGCAGAGTCATTGCAAATGCATGACGCATTGAAAGGCAAGATAGAGGTCATTACCCGGGTTCCGACACACAGCAAACATGATTTATCGCTAGCCTACACTCCGGGGGTGGCGCAGCCATGTTTGGAAATTCAGAAAGACATAGAAAGGAGCTTTGATTTAACACGCCGCTGGAACCTGTGCGCGGTGGTGACCGACGGCACAGCGGTGCTCGGGCTGGGAGATGTCGGTCCGGAAGCCGGTATGCCCGTCATGGAAGGGAAATGTGTGTTGTTTAAAGCCTTCGGCGGTGTTGACGCGTTCCCTTTATGTATCAAGTCACACGATGTGGATGAGATTGTCAACACTGTCTATTTGATTTCCGGCGCTTTCGGCGGAATTAATCTTGAAGATATCGCCGCGCCCCGTTGTTTTGAAATTGAGCGAAAACTGAAGGAAAAGTGTGATATCCCTATCTTTCATGATGACCAGCACGGCACGGCGGTGGTTACGCTCGCGGGGCTGATAAACGCATTGAAAGTCGTCGGTAAACGAAAGGCCGACACGAAGATTGTCATATGCGGCTCGGGCGCGGCGGGCATTTCTATCAGTCGTTTACTGCTGTCCGATGGATTTAGCCATCTGATATTATGTGACCGGGCGGGCGCTGTTTATGAAGGGCGCTCTCATGGCATGAACAAAATTAAAGAAGACATAGCGGCGGTTACCAATCGGGAAAAACGAGCAGGTTCCACCGCCGATATGCTGATTGGCACTGATGTGTTCATTGGTGTGTCCGCGCCGGGGATTATTACAGCCGAGATGATTAAACGCATGAACCGTGACCCCATCGTGTTCGCCTGCGCTAATCCCGTACCGGAGATATTTCCGCAAGAGGCCAAGAGGGGCGGCGCGAAGGTCATCGCCACCGGCCGCAGTGATTTTCCAAACCAAATCAACAATGTACTGGCCTTCCCGGGTATATTTCGCGGAACCTTTGATGTCAGAGCGCGGGACATCAACGACGCTATGAAACTGGCTGCCGCGCGCGCGCTGGCAAAACTGGTTTCTGACGCAGAGCTAAGGGATGATTACATCATCCCTCAGCCCTTTGATGAACGGGTAGGATCTGCCGTAGCCGCCGCCGTCGCCCAAGCCGCGCGGGACAGCGGCGTCGCTCAACTTAAGCCATCTTCTGCCGTATCGGGCATCAATACAGATAAGGAGCATATTTTATGAGAAAAGAACGATTCGAGCAGGCGCAAGCGGATGCCCTTTTCCTTTATGATAAAGCGCATATCGTATTGACAGAAACGGAAAAGAAAAACATCGAAGTAGCCGATTTTGCCTTAGGCGACTTTGAGCGAACCGGAATATGTATTGTTACCTATGTTAATACCGAGTTATGCTGCGCAAAAGAGATGGTACTGCTGCCGGGGCAGACATGCCCGGAGCATATCCATAGGGCTACGGATACCGGGTTTATGGGCAAGGAGGAGACGTTTCGGTGCCGGTACGGTAAGGTTTATCTGTACGTAGACGGCGAACCTACCCTTAACACGGCAGCGAAGCCACCGGTTGGAGACGAAAAATATTATACAGCGGCCCGTCAGATTGTACTCATACCCGGGGATCAGTATACATTGCAGCCAAATACATGGCATTGGTTCCAAGCCGGGCCTGAAGGGGCTGTGATTTCCGAGTTTAGTACGCAAAGCCGTGATGAACTGGATATCTTTGCAGACCCGCGTATTATAAGGCTTCCCGCAGTGGAGTAAGCAACGCATACGATAATCAAATAATAAACGGCGCAAAAAACCGCCGGCTAAGGAGAGCCGGCGGTTTTTTATACAAACACGCTTATTTGGCGGCTTTTTGAATGATTGCGGCGAGACGTGATTTTTTGCGGCTGGCTGTGTTCTTGTGAATAACGCCCTTCGCGGCGGCTTTATCGATAGCGGAGACGGCCGCGCTGAACTGCGCTTGCGCGCTTGCGGGATCGGCAGCTACCGCTGCAACGCTTTTCTTGACGGCGGTTTTAACGCCCGATTTTATCATGCGGTTACGAAGGTTTTTCTTTTCCGCAACTTTAACGCGTTTTTTAGCGGACTTGATATTCGGCAACTTCTTTCACCTCCCCACGGTAAGGACTGCTACGCGCGTCATTGTATCATGCGCAAACGCCAAATGCAACATGAAAAACAGAAGCCGCGGTACCCTTGTTTCAGTTACTTTGGGAATTTACGCCCCTTGTTTCAGTGATATGAGCGATGTATAATAAACCTATCAACACGCGGACATGATCGAGCATTTCATTTGCAGCCCGGCTGCAAGCGTGTAGAATAGGAGCGTCCTAAATGAAGCGTCATATCGCGCTGGATCGTTTCAGAGGCATGGCCATCATCTTGATGGTCGCCGGCAACGCCTTAACGGACGTACCGGGAACGCCGCGATTCATGCAGCACACTCCGGATATCGGCTTAAGCTTTGCCGATACCATCGCGCCGCTGTTTGTTTTCGCCATTGCGCTTAGTTATCGTTCCTCGTTTATAAACTTATATCAACTTATTAAGGGGAAAGCGTTCACCCAATATGCCTATCGTTACTTTGCGCTCATCGGCCTGGGTGCTATTTTCAGCGCCGGAGGAGCGCTTGTAGATCAATATACCGCCTGGGGCGTTTTGCAATCGCTCGGTGTGGCGGGGCTTTTAACACTTTTAGTTATATCATTCCCTTCTTCCGTTCGCTTGGCCATTGGTTTATTACTTTTAGCGAGTTACCAAATTCTGTTGGACCGGTTTTTATTACAGGAAGTCCTGGCGAGTCCGCATGGCGGTATTTTCGGCTCGCTTTCATGGAGTGCGATGCTCATTTTATCTACCGTTTTGGTAGATTGCGTCAAGAAGGGCTCTCGGCACACACTCATAGGCATCATAACCACCGCCGCGCTCGCGGCGCTATCCGCGTTCATTGTGCCCATATCCAAGAACCGCGTGTCCATGTCCTATGTACTCCTTACCATCGCCGTCAGCGGTACATGGTACGCGGCGATTCGCGCGCTATCGGTGCGATTCCCGAGGCAACATGGCTACCTGGCCTGTTGGGGCGTGAACCCACTTCTATTCTATGTAGCGCACCTATTTCTGGTAGGGTTAGTACAACTCCCCTTCGCACTGCTTCATATCGATCCCAGGCCTTTAATACCGTCTTATCTCTGCGCCGCGGCCATCGTACTGCTATTGGGCCTTGTGGCACGGCATCTCTACTTTAAACGGGGATCCGACGAGGCGCAATCCGCTCCGCCTGCCGCGCAAGCACATGCATAATAACCGCTCAATCCGTATTCATTGCCTATCGGAGGAAAAACTGAATGAGTTTTGCTGATACGCTCTTTATTAAAAACTGCCGCGACATTCTCAATCATGGCGCAGGTGATGAAGGCGGTTCTATCCGTGCCCGCTGGGATGACGGCACGCCCGCGCATACCTTGCGTCTGTTTGGGGTTGTCAATGAGTATGACCTGGCCGCGGAGTTTCCCATACTCACGCTGCGAAAAACGAACCTGTCCGCCGCCATCGATGAAATATTATGGATTTGGCAAAAAAAATCAAACAATATCCGTGACTTAAACAGCCATATATGGGATGCCTGGGCCGATGAGAACGGTTCTATCGGCAAGGCATACGGTTATCAACTGGGTATCCGTCATCAATATAATGAAGGCATGTTCGATCAAGTGGATCGTATTTTATACGACCTAAAGCATAACCCGTCCAGCCGCCGAATTCTTTCCAACTTGTATAATCATCAGGATTTAAACGAAATGCGGCTGTACCCGTGCGCTTACAGCCTCACTTTTAACGTAAGCCGCGGATACTTGAACGCCATTTTAAATCAACGTTCTCAAGATATGCTGACGGCCAATAATTGGAATGTCTGCCAATACGCGGTACTTCTTTATATGTTTGCGCATGTCAGCGGTTTACAGGCAGGCCGGTTACTGCATGTCATCGCGGATGCGCATATCTATGACAGACATATTCCCATTGTACAAACGATACTGGATCATCCCGTCTATGACGCGCCGATCTTACAAATAGATCCATCTGTCCGGGATTTTTATGACTTTCAAGTATCCAGTTTTCAACTATCCGATTATCGGTACACACGGCTGGGGCAGAAAATCCCGGTTGCTGTGTGAGTGTGACATAAGATGAACGTGATAGCGGCTGTTGACGAATTTTGGGGGATCGGGCGCGAGGGGAAACTCTTGGCGCGTATCCCGGCGGACATGGCCTATTTTAAAGCGAAAACACTCGGTAAGACTGTTCTGATGGGTAAAACCACTTTTTTTTCGCTGCCATTGAGCTTGCCGCTTAAACAACGCCAAAACATAGTTCTTAGTACGGACACGAGTCTTTCTATCGAAGGGGCCCGGGTGTGTCATCATCTGAAAGACGCTTTATGCATAACCGGTGATAACCACGATGATTTATTTGTCATCGGGGGGCAATCCGTCTATGAACAATGCTTGCCCTACTGCCGCTTTGCGTATATTACCAAGTATCGGCCCTCGCAAGGAATCGCGGACCGTTTTTTCCCTGATCTTGACAACCGGCATCACTGGCGGGTTATTTCGCGTGATAACCCAAATATGGCCGGAGATATCCTGTTTGAGTTTTTGGTTTACGAAAACACGGCGGT
>WRFT01000022.1 GCA_009776385.1 Clostridia bacterium | reverse complement strand
TCATCTTCCCATGTTTTACTGCCTGTAATCGAGATGGTTTCAAGGATATTGGTAAAATCGGCTTCCGTTACCTCCCCCGTGACTTCATCCCAATCGCCTATGGCCGATGTCGGTATATATCCGCCTGATGGAACTTCTTCCTGTACGACATAGCGGGCGATTTGGTTGCTTCCCTTTAGGTACTTAGGAAGCCCGATAATCGTGTAGATCCATTCATCAGTACCCTCCGGTTTATCCCAAATGATATCCGTTGTTTTTGGCTGAATATCAATAGGTTCCTCGGAGTCCTCGATATACACCTTCAACTCTAATATTTCCGGCCTGTATAGGTAATGGTTGCCGTTATCGTTCCAGAACTTTTTACCCGATATACTGGTTGTCTCCAGTGTGTTGGTAAAGTTTGCGTCCATGATATCGGGAACTCCCGCTGGGGAAGGTTCCAACTCTTCGTTATCGGTGCTGTATCCGTTCGGTACAGCCTCACGGACAGAATATACAACCGGCTCGTTCCCTATCCCTATATACATGGGTAAACCCTCAATGAGGTAACTCCACGGCTTACTAAAATCATCATCCCCGGATTGCACTATGAAAGTCCAATACTCCGTTTCGTCGTCGGGACCTTCTTTAGGTCTTTGCAAGGGATCGCCATTGGCCAACACCGTCAAGACCAATTCGGCGGGGCGGTGACCGTAATGGTTATCATCATCATCCCATGTCTTCGTTCCGCTGATGGATACCATCTTGAGCGTATTGGTAAAGGAAGCTGCTAGGTAATCCTCGATGGTAGCCTCTGTCACAAGGTCGGCTTGGCATACGCCATCATCAGCGTCAGATGCATAGGAAGGTTCCAGTGTCGCTTCCTCGACAAGGTATACAATAGGTTTACCGGTTATTTTATTGTAACGGGGTAAACCCGTCACTTTCAATGACCAAATGCCTTCGCTGTCTAAATCTTTACTCCATTTCATATCCGGTTGCGGAATCATTACCTTGTTATCCGCATAAACCGTCAACGCCAAGCCATCAGGCCGTGTATCGTAATAGTTGCTGTAATCATCCCAAACCTTGGTTACCGTTAGGGGAATGGTTATCAGCGTATTGATAATGTTCACTTCTGTAATCTTACCGGAGTCATCTTTTACGATATCATGCGAGGCATCGTAACCGTGATGGAAGCTTTCCCGGATGATATACTGGGCGTCCGAGTTAGAATCCTTCATTTTCTTTGGAAGATTGACAATGGTGTAATGCCATACGTCCGTATCCGTTTCTACCCATTCAATATCATCCTCGGCAGGCTGAGGTACGAGCAGCACATTGTTTTGGTACACAGTGAGCTTAAAGTCTTCAGGTTCAGGCCTCGTGCCGTATTTATTGCTTTCATCTTCCCATTTTTTGCTGCCTGTAATCGAAATGGTTTCAAGGGTGTTAGTGAAATTAGCTTCCGTTACTTGTCCTGTGAGTTCATTCCAAGAACCATTGCCTGCTGTTTCCGCGTTTTGCAACGCGTATCCACCCAAAGGAATTTCTTCCCGTACGACATAGCGGGCGATTTGAGCGCCGCTCTCAATATACTTGGGAAGGTTGACAATCGTGTAGATCCATTCATCAGTACCCTCCGGTTTATCCCAAATGATATCCGTTGCTTTTGGCTGAATATCCATGGGTTCCTCGGAGTCCTCGATATACACCTTCAACTCTAATATTTCCGGCCTGTATAGGTAATGGTTGGCGTTATCGCTCCAGGTTTTTTTACCCGAAACACTGGTCGTCTCCAGCGTGTTGGTGATGTCGGTTTGATACTTATTACTTGTACTTAGCCCATACTTCGCTTCATACTCCACGGGGATCGGTGTTTCCTGAACCGCATATACTACTATCTTATCCGAATTATATGCGTATTTCGGTAAAGGTTCGGTTATGTAGGTAGAACTTGTCCAAACGATTTCCGGCTGAGGATTCATTTCCGTATCATCCGCCAAAACGGTTAGGGTGATATTTGGGTCACCGCTTTCAGCATCAAGCTTAGGTCTGCGCTTGTACCAATCATCGCTGTCATCCCAAATCTTACTACCGGTTAATTGAACCGTCTCCAGGGTGTTTGTCAATATAATAACCGGTATCTCAGTCGATTCATCATCTTTGTATTCCATCGGTACAACCACTGTGCTGACAGATATATAACCCATGGCGGTATCCTCTTCTGAGACACGATAGTAGATGGGAACAGGGTCGTCCGTGGGGTCTTCCCTCAGTTGATGAACCGGCAACCCGCTCCAAGAAGCGATATCTTTCCATACTTCAACAGCGATATCTGCCCATTTTTCGATGCCGGCTTTATACGTCACCTCAACCGGATTCACAAAAGAGGAAACTCCCGTTGGAAGGTCGGAAGACTCGGTTGGCCGCCAGGCGTCTCCATCGCCATCCTTTTGTTCCAATGTCAACAACACAGAATCCGGCCGCACGGTCCATGGTGTTTCCCCGGCCCATGCCTTTTGCGCCTGTAAGGTCACCACGTCAATGGCAGCCTCGTTGGTAAATGTCCAGGTAAGGGTTTTGCTGTCAAATGTCTCGTACGACTGTGCGTAAAATGCCGGGCATTCTTCCGTAACGGTATAAACAGCTGCTTCACCCGGTTCTATGTAAACCGTTGCCCAGCATTCCGCGTACCAAGTGTTATCCTTATCAGAACTTCCTGTCGATTGATCCGACAGGGTGTCCTTCGTCAGTGAAATGTCACGGCCGTATGTACTGTTATCTTGCGAAATGGAAAATATAATTTCATCCGGGCGGCGGCCGTCTCGGTTGCCGTCATCATCCCAAATCTTAACGAAATATAGTTTTTGTACGGAAAGGTTGTTGGAAATCGTACTGGTATGCGTCCCGTTTCCGTTAGCGTCTCCGAATAAAAAATCTTCTTGTTTTACGGTCATCATGCGAAGGTCTTCACCGGGAACGGATTCCGGTGCGTCGCCGTTATCATATATCACGGTTACAAAAGAATCGCCGTTGTCAAATGACATCTCCGTTTCACATACCCTGTATTGTACGCGCACGGGTTTACCGTCCTTTTCACGATACAATGGCAGCCAATTTGTAAAGCTAATGGTTCCGCCTGAGAATAGTTCCTCTGCCGATACATCGCGATTGAGAGGAGATGAATCTATAAGAAGATATGGTCTCCATTCTTCATCCTCAAACCGATACTGTACAGCAAAGCGCAGTGTCGTGGGGAGGCCGAAGTGTGTTAAATCGGCAAGCTGGGCCGCGGATAGCGGCGCCTCGCCGTCCTTCCATTGTTTATTGGCGGAAACTTGGCAAGTTTTCAGGGTATTGGTTAAACTCAGCGTACCCGATCCGCTTGATAACACATACGCGTCTTTATAAGGCGCTGCCAATTCTTCTTTTACAAAATAGGTATAGCTTTCCCCGGTAGTAGCGTATTTCGGAAAGCTAAAGCCGCTATCGGTAGAAGTACTAATGGTCGCAACCCATCTATTGTTGTTAGGCGCGCTGTCCTGCGCCCAGTTAAAGTTAATTTTATCCAGTTTCTCCTCCGATATGCTCGCCGTTCTGCGCCAAAGCGAATACCCAAGCGCTTCTTGGGCGTCTCCTATATCAGGACGCGTACCGTAGGCATTGCTTTCATCATTCCAAACCTTGTAAGCCGTTAAAACGCATGGATCCGGCGAATTGGGCGTGTATGCATTGGTAAAACTCACTGTGCCTGAATAAAGCCTGTTATCCTCTTTTTCTAACCGGACTTTACCATCTGTCGGTGTCATTTCGGTGTTTTGATAACCGTTGATGGCCCTTTCCTTAACGATGTACTCATAAACCGTTCCGTCCGGCGCGAAATAGGGCAACGAGGCATCTTGTCCAAAAGTATACCAATGTTTACCATCTTCATAATCTTCAATAATACCGCCTGTAAGTGTAATGGTGTCGACTTGCTCACTATACAAGATTTTTTCGTCGATCATCCATTGCCGGTACAGGTCAAAGGTGACATTGGGGTATCGCAGTTGGTCCGTATCCTTTTCGGGCCATCGCCAGTTCTTAAAAACGGTAATCTTAACGTATGCCATACTGGCCGGATCATTGTCATATATGTTGTATACCGAAAGATCCGTTTTACTGTAGTCTACATAGTATCCCTGCACGGGGGTATCGTTCTGCCCCTCCGCGTCCTGCGTTTCAAGAAGATAGTAAACATACGGAACACCGTATTCCGTATACTGCGGCAGGTCTTCGAACTCAAATCCGCGAGCGCCGTTTACAAGCTCCACTTGATTAATGTGATATTCGCTATCATACATAGACTCGGGATTATCTGCCATCATCGCTTCATAATCGGGTTTTGGCATGCAGTAAAGGTGGATGTAAACCGTTGGGAAATGAACAGGGTTAAACCAAGCGGGGTAGTTCAGCCAATACTTGCTACCCGGAATGCTCATGTCTCTTGCGATGGTGTTGATGATGATACCGGGCTCTGTTCCGGGCTTTATCTCGGAACCCTTAAACTCGGCTCTGGCATAACTGCTGCCGTCTGAAAACGCGGCGTATACGGCTTCGGATGTGGTGCCGTTGACATTGGGCAATATGCCTTCGTTATTATATGAAATATGATAATACGAACCGGACTGTAAGATGGTTTCCCTTACATAATACTCATACAGATACCCTTCCGCGTCATACTTAGGCATGTTGCCGAAGTCACATGTCCAGAGCCATTGGTTTGTTCCGGTATTCCATACGCGGTCCCCGCCGAGCGTCTGCTCCGGGGCTCCCGGTTTCGTGCTTTTTCGACTCAGGCTTAAGGCGATGTCCGGCCTCGGCGCGTTTTCGTTTTCGTCACGCCATACCTTGTTAACAGTTAGGTTATTGCTTTCCGTACGTATGTTGGACACCGAATAAGACATGGTATCATTCGTACGCTGCGAGCCTATTACGTAGGCACCTTCAGCGATTGAATGAGATACCATGCCGACATCAACCAGGTATACAGCGCCTCCGCTGATGAGCGTAAAGACCGCGTCGCCCGCCTTTTTAAGCCCTGTCTCCCGCAGCGTGTAGGAGATGATAACACCCTGATCATCGTATTTAGGAAGATTATCAAATGTAACCGAGGCAGTCCCCTGAGGTAATTCCAGTTTCTCGACTGCATCACCGTTACCGTAAACCGTGAACTCAGATACCAACCCGGTAATTTCGCCGACAGCCCATGACTTATCGACGATAACGGAAAGTGTCCCGTAGCGGAGATTGATGGCCCGGTAGCCGTTCGTAGCAGTTTTTATATGGGTACAGGAATATAACTGCTGGTTGTAATCCGTAATGCGGCCGATGCCTGCTAAAAAGTCGGAGTAGGTGTTATAGATAACCTCACTTTCGCCCACTTTGGTCTCACGGATGAGATAGTTATCATATTGCCATTCTCTGGCAGACATGTCATCAGAGTCATTCGGCGCATAGTAGTATTCCTGGTACCATGAGTTGCCGACACTCAGTTGAATGTCTCGTACGGGTTCGTATACATCGTCTTCATTTAAAAAGAACAGCGTCATGGTGACGGGGCGGCGCAGATCTTGATCGCTGTCGTCCAACCATTGTTTACTCACATAAAAAACGAGCGTCGGACCCTCGCCCCCGGCAATGTTCGTCAGAACACCCGTAGGAACGGTGCCTTCTATGGTATACCCGGTTGATTTATGTATGTAACCGCTCGTGCATGATATCTCGCGGACATTATATTCATACAGCCCGCCGGTCGCAGTGTATTTGGGCAGGTTATCAAAAACAGCCGTGAAGTTCGGTGAATCGGTCTCCTTATCAAAATCCGTCATCGTAAGCGTAATGCTTGTATTATTAACGGAGACGCTCATTCCGTCTATCACGGGAAGGTCTTCCGGATTCAATCGATAGGGAGTCCCGTTTTGCAGAATTTCAATGGTGATAGAGGGGTTGCTTTCACTTTCCCAGGTCGAAGCGGGGCTCCAAACTTTTCGCACGCCGAATGATGTTTCACCGATAAGCGTATTATAAAAAACACCGTTTGCCTCAGATATACGGAATGAATAACCGTAGGCCGAAAAAACGCCTCCGATTTCAAAATCGCCTACAGCCGTTTCACCGTTGATAACCGCGCCGCTTTCCACCACGCGGTATTCATAGGGGTATCCGTCAGCGTCATATTTAGGGTAATCACCGGAAAAAGAGCCGCTTTTATCCAGCATTTCCGCGGTAAAACCGGTAATGGTCATATCGCCGCATGTTTGCCAATCCGGTATGCGTATCCCATCGTCATTCAATACGCCCTCATTCCTTTGCAAGGAAAAAGTGCATGACGCATCCATGCTTTGTATGGCGCTGGCATACCAGCGTTTACGCACAGACGGGGTATAGTTCGCCTTCTTCCGGTTGGTAATTTCACCTGTGTTAAATAAATAGGGCCCCCCATTGTCGATTTCAATAACATAATCTACGGTGTTCCCGGAAAGATTTTCAACGGCGAAGTAGAGGTATTGCCGCCCATCTTGGTCATACATAGGCAGTTGGATGCCGCCCGCTCCCGTATAGGTGATAAATTCGTTAAAATCGATATCGCTCCCGCCGGGGATGATCATCGTGTCCATTTTTGGAACGGGGGAGGCGGTGATAATGGATGGCACAGTTCCCTCGGGATTATCAGGATCGATGATAACGCGGTACAGTTTATACGTGAGCTGCGGCCGGTTGGCGCCGTCACCGTCCTTCCATGTTTTTTTAAAGGTAAACACCATATCGTTTACCATCGTACTAACGGAGGACCCTCCGTTATAAATGCCGGATGTTTTATCCCTAAACTCGTTCTTGTTTTGATGCGCGGTTTCATAGCTGCCGATGGCATCGCAATCTTTCCAGCCGTCCGTCTGTTCCTCTATATAGTAAGTATACGCATAGCCGGTTTCATCGTACGCCGGAAGATTGTCTATCATAAGTTCCCAGGTGCTTAAGGTTTCATCAGAAGTGGAGACGGTAAACGCGTCAACGATTTCAATACTGTCGTCATACGCGATGCGTATAAGCTGTATGCCGGAACGCCAGTCTTCAAATGACGGGCGGGTTTCCCCGTATGTCGCGGCGTCCTTCCATACCTTGTATACCGTTAAGGAAGTCTTCTTGGTATTGATGATTTCACCGTTATTCAAACGGGACTGAATATACAGCTTCGCGTTTACGCTGTCGCTTTCCGCTTCAATAACGCGGTATGCCAAGCGATAACCTTCCGCGTCATACAACGGTAAATCCGAGAAGGTATCGGAATAAGGATCATATTCTAGCATATCACCGTTCAGCTCATATTTATCGCCGGTATCATACCAGCCCGCTCCTTCTTTCGATATCTGCTTGGCTTGTAAACGGAGTGTCACATCGTATCGGCTTCTTACGTCGTTATTGTCATACCAGTGTTTCTTAAAAGTCAGGGCGGTTTTTTCAACGGCGCTAAAGGTAACATCAACCGTTCCGTCAGGGTTCACTTCCCCGCTGATTTTGTCGGCAGAAGATATAATATGATAGAGCGCGTTAATGCGTACAGTATAAACGATGTGATCGTTTTCATCGGCAGTCAAGGTGATGGCATACGATATAGAAGGGTTCCCTGCACATGGAACGGTTAGGGATACTTCCGGTTCATCATCATTAATGCTCAAGGGGATAATCGTTACCGCCGCGTCCTCGTCATTATCCGAGTAATTAAGATACAAACGGATGGTTACATCTACCGCTTGAAACAGTGCGGAAGCCGCCAAAATAGAAGGGAACAGGTCCGACTGTTCCGGTTGATTGTCCAATACAGGCAGGTTAAAGGAGGCCATCCCGGTTGGTTCTTGTATAAACGGATGGGCAGGCGGCCCCTCCGAGAGGGTAGGTTCATCATCCGCGTCCATTTGCGGTTTTTCCAAAAGCATGGGTTCATCGGCAGCTTCCTTATTTACCATGTCACGCCAACGGAGGGTGACGCGCGTTAGAAGCGGCCGGTCAAAATAGGCCACTGTCATGCCATACTGCCGGAGGGTGTCCGCGTTGATGCCGTTAATGGCAATGAGTCGGGCGCGGTAGGCATAGCGGACAGGCAGGTTTTTCATAGATACACTTGCGGATGCGCGGTTTCCCGCGGTGATAAAAAATTGAATATCGTACGGTTCCGTCCGTTCCGCTCCGTTCACCGCCGCCCACTCTTTATCGACAATCTGCCAAGTATGGTCCTCTGTTTGGTATTCAAGCGCGGCTTCTATGCATAGCGGTTCAAGAACCGGACCCAATTCACCGGCGTCGTCCGTTGAAGGAGGCGTACCGTTAACAGTCACGCGTATCTGAAAAGTATCCTTATCGGTATAACGCTCATTTTTACTTTCATCAGAGGGTTGGTTGGCATCAAGGTTGTCCATAGGCGGGCTTGCCGTGTGCTTTGGCTCCGGAGACGGTGATTCTGTAACGACAGGCGTAGCGGAGGGTATGTCGTCGGGCTTCGTTAAGGATTGATTGGGCGTGCTATGAGGGGCGTGAGAGGGTGTTGGGGCAGGCGCATCCGTCCCGCTTAAGCCGCCGGGCGGGTCTGTTTCGTTCGGATCACATGTTTCAAGCGACTCATCCGGGTAGGTGCTTTGTTCATACGTGGTTTTACTCGGTGACGGTGAAGTAACCGAATTCTCCCACGAAACGGCGTACCAATCCGAAAAATGAGAAAACAGCATGAATACCGTAAGCACGAAAGCTGTTACAACTCGTAAGCGCTTGTTTAGCATGTTCCATTCTCCTTGTTGTTGTAATGAGCGAATGTGAAAAACATATCACGACAAATGAGATTATGCAATAGGAAATTTCATAAAAACGTCATAAATTATGGGATAAATATTAAGAAAATGCAAAGAACAGCATAAAAAAGTCATTATTTAAAAACACATGGCGAATAACTGGTATATAAACTGCTATCAGTATGAACAAAAACCGGCTTCCGCCTCGATGTTGAATAGCCCGTAAAAGGGCAGTGTTTCAGGCATGGTTTCCCATGCGTTGGGTAAACACACCCATTCAATAAATGCTTCCGGCAAATCGGCGGTTTCCCTGCCCGGGCTGTATAGCATAAAAAGATCGCCGCCGTTTATCCCGTAAGGATCCTCCGTAATGACCCTCACCCCATCCTTTATCCGTTCAATGCCGGCGGGTTCCTCCGGGTTGAGTGTGTCGAGGGTTAAAACAAAGGTATACGCGTCCCATTGCTCCGCCAACGCAAACTGGCCGGAAAAAAGGCATTCATACAACGTTCCCGATGGATACCCCTCCCCGATATCACCCATATCGGCATCGTGGAAGTAACCGGCAAAAACGCCGTCCGCCGAAAAAGTAATCTCCGTAGACCAAGCGCCCACACCGCTTGAAAAGCAGAAGGTGTTTCCGTCAAGTTCCCCAAAGATGTCACTTTCGGGTGATTCTGAATCCATCCATGACGCATCATCACCGTACAGCATAATCTCCAGCGCTTTGATGGCAGCCTGAACTTGTTCGGTATACATAAAATCATTGGTTTTCCACATATCATACAAGTGGGCTATATCGTCATAATAAAGACAATCACCGCTCGAAGGATGGCTTAAAAACATCTCATAACTGGCCTTTACATCCGGGGACAGCCTGTTCTCATCGATAACAGGCGTGTTAACCAAGTCAAAACAACCCGCGTAAAGGAATAAACCAAACCGAATGTCGTCATCGACAATTTCGGCCTTCAAAAAGCGGGGATAACTCGTGCGGAATACACTCCAATCTATTAAGAAATGCGCCATGTCCTCCCAGGTCATCATCAGCGCCAGATCGTCTACAATGTATGCGCTGAAGTATTTTTCACATAATGTCAGGTAACGGTCATATGCCTCCGATAACCGGCCTTGTAACCGAGCGCGTAACGCGCTGTAGTGTACGTCATAACCGATACCGCTTTCGCTGAAGCGAGGGGATATAAGGCTGTCCTCTCCCAACCCCTCGGCAAACACGTGATCATTCCAATGATCGTCGAACAAATAATAACCGGCTTCCGCGACGAACGCGATAAAATCACTGACAGCCTCATCCGTTAAGGTACCGCTGCTTGCCAGCAAATCGTTTAAAAGGGCTTGTATGTCCTCAAGTGATTTGTAAGAAGCCTCGTTCGGCTCCGAAACAAAAGGTATGTCGTTTTCCAGCGCGTAAAAATGAGCGGCGCTGTTTTCACGTACGGTTAAGGCAATGCTTTCACAACCCGCAACAATAGCATGACCGAAATCTGTTACACCGGCGGGGATCGACAAATCCGTCAGGCTTTCGCACCACTCGAATGCGCCGTCGCCGATAGACATGACGCTGTCGGGCAGGGATAGGGTCTTTAAATAGTAGCAAAACGCGAAGGCATAATCGCCGATACCGATAAGTCCTTCCGGAAGCGCATAATCGGTGTATGTTGTCTCAAGAAAAGCTTCATCGCCGATAAAGGCGACCGGGAATCCGTCAAGAAAGCCGGGTATGGTTAATATAAAAGGTTCATTCTCACCCGCCGGCACAGCCTCCCCGATAATCGGCAGTATGGCGCCGGCGTCGTCAGTGCCGGGACGTTCCGGAAAAACAATATCACGCACGCCGCTGTTACAAAAAACAATGGTAGCCAAACCGTCCTCAAGGGTGTAGGCATAGTCACCGTAATAAAGCACCTCGCGCCCGTTTATCGCAAAGGTTTCCTGCCCCGCACAGGCAGCGGCCTGACCCAAGGCAAGTATGATGATGAACAAGAAAACAAGCGTATTGACGCGAATAGAATTATGATGGGTTTTATGCATATCGGCTGCGCCTCCTTTTTTTTCGTTAGTATATCATATACTGTATTAAGGAAGATATACAAAGTGGCAAGATAAAATTTGAGCACTTAAAATCAAGAAATGCGCGGACGTTTTGACTATAATGTGTACGGGAGGTGAGTTGCGGTGGGTGTGGCGGAAGCGATTAAAGCGTATGTGCAAGCGCATTTACAAGACCCGATCACGGTAAGCGCCATTGCCAAAGCGGTGGGTTTTTCACAATACCACGCAACAAGGCTGTTCAAGGCGGAAACGGGGATATCACCGTTTGAGTACATTCGCGGACAACGCTTGATACATTCTGCTTATGCTCTGCGGCAAGGCAATAAAAGGGTGATGGATGTCGCTTTCGATTTTACGTTTGACAGCCACGAGGGCTTTACCAGGGCTTTTTCACAAACGTTTGGCATCACACCTAAAAAGTACGCCGGCTTTAAACAGCCGGAAGGCTGGTTCATCCCGCATCGTTACCTGGACCGGCATGTTAAAAAACCGGAGGGAAAAAACATGGATGAAAACACCGCCGTCATCTTTACCCAAATCGTTCATAGGCCCGAACGGAAGCTCATCTTAAAAAGAAGTAAAAACGCGGAAGATTATTTTGAATATTGTCAGGAAGTCGGCTGCGGGCAGCACAACAATTCCGAATCGTGGGA
The DNA here is from genome assembly GCA_009776385.1 of Clostridia bacterium. Classification (GTDB taxonomy): domain Bacteria; phylum Bacillota; class Clostridia; order Christensenellales; family Aristaeellaceae; genus WRFT01. The sequence continues at coordinate 1,758 of WRFT01000022.1, read as the reverse complement.
TTACTTAAGCGGTATAAAGGATGCCTTATACGAGCCGGTCGGCGTATGGTTGCCGGCTAATATGCGCCCTGCCGGTACCGGCTTATACGCGCACGGTGTGGAGGTGCCGATTGAGTACGCGGGGCAAATACCAACGGATTATGATGCAATTTTATTGGAACCATGCAACATGCTGGTTTTTCAAGGCGAACCCTATCAGGACGCGCATTTCGAGGAAGCTGTTATCACCTGTATGCGTCTTATTGATAAGTTTAATCCCGAAGTATACGGCTTTCGTTATGCGCCGGAGCTCGCGCCGCGTATGCAGCTGGCGCCGTGGGGCTGGCGGGGTTATATCGAAATGCGGCCGGTAAAGCGAATCGCGTAACTCATAAAATCAATTCGTATAACAAAAAGTCCGTAAGGCCCGTATCTTCATAATACATTTTGATGGTTTCAATGTGCCTAAAACCCATGGATTCATAAAGCCTCGCGGCGGGAATGTTTTTGCACAATACATCCAGACGGATAGACTTTATTTTGTTTTTCCTGCAAAGCTCCATGGCATAGGCTACCATTTGTTTGGCAATGCCTTTGCCGTGGTATGCCGGTGATACGCCCAGCAGATGTATATACCTGACTTCGTTTTTTGTGCAATCCGTCAGCCAGTTTACTTTTTCGTATTCAGGTTCGCAGTTATCATTCATGACCATAGCGCCGACGAGGGTGCCTTGCTGGTAAGCCAAATACAGCGTTTGTTCCTGTATTGCTTGACGAAGGAGCTGTTCTGTCGGATATATGCCCATTACCCAATCGGGCTTAAACTCGGCGTCACGCATCGATTCAATCAAATCGGTATAAAAACGTTCCGTTACCGGGTAATCGTTTATTTCGGCTGTTTTAATGGTTAGCACTTGTTTTTTCTCCTAATCGCTTATTTCCGTATTCCCGCTTTGTATGCCGCGCATTTACCTAACATCAACATTCAAAGTCCAGCATGCCGCGTATATGCGCATACTCGTCAATACCTGGATATACTTCTTTCAAGCGAAGCCCTGTCTCGGTCAGCTCAAACACGCAGCGTTCCGTTACATACAACACGCGTTGGCCCTTTTTAATCGCGTTTTTACCCGAAAAGCTGATGGCGGAAACCTCCTTTTTAAACTTAGGAATGACGCCTTCGTGTGTGATGCGTATGTTTCCGTTTTCTTTTATCACCGCCAGCCCCTTTGTATTAAAACTGATGCAAAATACAATGGTCTTGGTGGCATGGGTAATATTAGCGAACCCGCCGATACCAATATAGCCGTCTTCCAGTTGGTGCGCGTTGACATTCCCATGGGAGTCCGCTTCCAAACCGCCCAAGAAGCATATATCCAACCCGCCTCCGTCATAGAAATCGAATTGCGTCGCCATGTCACAAATCATATCCGCGCCGATGGTCGCGCCGAAAGCGACGCCGGGCGCAGGAAGCCCTCCGACGCCGCCCGCTTCCACCGTAATATGGATATCCTTTAGTATTCCTTGCTTTGAAGCGTATATGCCCACCGATTCGGGGATGCCGATGCCTATGTTGACAATTTGTCCGGGACGCAGTTCCTTGGCGGCGCGTTCTCCGATAATAGACGCGGTGCGGTCGCCGGTTACGGTTTTACGGGTGATGGTGGTGGACAGCTTATTTATGAAGTAATCCATGTGTGTAGCGGGTACATGGATATCGCCGGATAAAGCCGGATTATACTCACCCATACCGGCGGGGTCTTCGCATACGACCACGGC
>WRFT01000021.1 GCA_009776385.1 Clostridia bacterium | reverse complement strand
GCTGTACATCCCAATGAAACAGCTCTTTTGAAAAAGGTGTGTTTGGGCTCCTCCTTTTTGTCGCATAAGTTATATTTCCTTTTTGCTCTTGTACCTTCTGCCTATTTCGTCCTCTTCTTAAGTTCTTATAGCTTGTTTTTCATTCTCAAATGCCTCACAAGCGAAATTATTCCACGCATGATAACCCGACTTCAAATGAGCCTTAAAATGAAACGTAAATGGAAAAGCCTCCCTCCAAAACTTGACTTGATTGGTGAAATAAAGATACAATAATTGAAATAAGAAGATGCAGAAAGCGGATGCGGTTAACTGGATTGACGCGCCGAAGAACAGTGATGGTTGCGTTATCTTAACAAACGCGGAGTTAGGGATACCGGGCATACGTATGTTTGGTAAAGGTTACGCTAGAAAGGCGGAACCCGCGCTGGTGGCGCATTATCATGCGAATTGCCTGGAGTTCGTCTTCATTGAAAACGGAACCTATCATTTTACCGTCAACAACCAAAGTTATGACCTCTCCGGAGGCGATATGTTCATCACACTGCCCAATGAGGTTCATGATACGGGAACGGAAAATATTACCGTCAACGCCATATATTGGTTTCAAATCGATACGTCAAACCCCGATGCGTTTTTTTATCTTGTAAAGGAAGAAGCGCAAAACATCATGTATCACTTAAACAATCTCAAAACCAGGGTCATTCGTCCCGATGCGCCCAAAACACGTTCTCTGTTGGCTCAAGTGTTTGCTCTATTCTCTCCATCCTCGCAGCAAACGCGGAACACAGGCGCTTTTCTGCTGCTCTTTTTTATATGTCAGCTGCTTGACGATACATTTACACGCATTGATCGGCTAACCCGCGATATTTGGTGTGTCATCCATTACATACAAGATAACCTTTCTCTGGCATACAACCTGGATCAATTAGCCGGTGTGGCAGGGCTGTCCACGTCCCGATTTAAGCAAAAGTTTAAAACACAACTGGGTATGTCTCCCCGTGAATATATCAATGCCGAAAAAGTGAAATCCGCTAAGCAGATGTTAAAAGAAGGAAAGCCTGTCGCGCGCATCGCCGAAGATTTGGGCTTTATGAGCAACAGCTACTTTTCGGTCTTTTTCCATCGCTATGTCGGCTATTCTCCGCGGCAGTACCGTGATAAAAACCGTGCGGCGTCCAACCGAAGATACGGCAAGGGATAAAATGCCGCGTGGCATGAACGATATCCGTCAGTAGTGATTTTATAACGCATGATGTCTCTAAAAGTTTCAATTTTGTACTGTGTACGAGATGGAATTGACAAATAAAAACAGCCATAATATATTCCGAATTGAGAGGATAGCCGTCATACTCCGGCGTTTTACCGTTTACTGAAGCGGTATGATGACGGGTATGAATCCCTGTGAGGATGCAATAGAAGCTCGCAACTTAACGGCATGACCGTTAATGGATAGGAGCATAGCGGGTACCCCCCGTCATGGGAAGCTATATGCCATGGCGGCACCGTTGCTTCTTTTCTATATCGTTTGGTCCTATGCCCCTATGTATGGCATCCAAGTCGCGTTTATGGATTTTTCACCGCGAAAAGGGTTCGCCGGCTCCTCATGGGTTGGCCTGCGGTACTTTACGTCATTTTTCAACAGTGCCTTCGCATGGCGTGTTATTCGTAATACGCTTGTCATCAATTTTTGGAATCTTTTGTTTGAGTTTCCCCTGCCTATTATCTTCGCGCTCATGCTTAACGAAATACGCAGAAACGCTTTCAAGCGCATGGTACAAACGATAACGTACATGCCTTGTTTTATTTCACTGGTCATCATATGCGGTATCTTAATCGATTTTTGTTCGACCGACGGTGTGTTTGGCGCAATCAGCAGCCTGCTTGGCATCAAACCTGTGAACCTGCTGGGGAATGCTAAGTATTTCCGCACCATATATGTCGCTTCCGAAATCTGGCAAAACCTGGGCTGGAATTCCATTCTTTTCCTGTCGGCTTTAACCACCATCAACCCGGAACTGTTCGAAGCCGCCACCATAGACGGCGCGGGGCGTCTCGGTCAAATATGGCATGTTACGCTACCCGGTCTCCTGCCCACCATAGCCATTCTTTTCGTACTGCGCATCGGCAGTATGATGAGTATCGGCTTTGAAAAAATCATCCTATTGTATAACGGGTTGACGTATGAAACCGCCGATGTCGTATCCAGCTTCGTGTACCGAAAGGGTCTCATCGACGCGGACTACGGCTATGCCACGGCTGTAGGGTTGTTCAACTCCGTAATTAATTTTGCGTTGGTCATTATCGCCAACAAGGCCAGCGCGGTCATGACAGAAACCAGCTTGTGGTAGACCCAACGCGGAAGTACCCATTTACTTAGTGCTGCTGCGAAGCGGTAAAACGGAGGTAAAGATGTCCGGTATCCAAACCAGGGGTGAGAAGGTATTCGCTGTCTTTAACTATTGTATGATGATAATGATTTGCGTCATCACCATTTATCCCCTGTGGCATATTGTCATGGCCTCGGTCAGCGATCCTGTTCTCGTGGTGCGTCACCGCGGATTTTTCCCTTGGCCATTAGGAAATCTTCATTTTAAGGGGTACCGGCTGGTTATAGAAAATCCCAATATAGCCACCGGATTTGCCAATACCTTTTTCTATGTGACAATAGGCACAACGCTTGGCATGTTTGTGACCATTCTGGGCGCATATGCCCTTTCACGCAAAGGGACACTCTGGAATCGTCCCATCATGCTTATCATCGTCTTCACCATGTATTTCCAGGGGGGCTCATACCCTTCTATATTATGGTGCGGAACTTAAAACTGCTGGAAAGCCGCCTGTCCATCATCCTGCCTCTCTTAGTGAACACCTGGTGGCTTATCGTCATGCGTACATCCTTTTCAGGTGTTCCGGATTCCCTTATCGAATCCGCTAAAATGGATGGCGCGTCAGAGTTTCGCATCGTGTGGCAGATTGTCATTCCCGTGTGCCGGGCGACCGTGGCGGTCATCGCGTTGTTTTACGCCGTTCGTTTCTGGAACGAATGGTTCAATCCGTCCATATTTTTAACGGACAGAAGAAAATGGCCCATTCAACTGGTTCTGCGGGACATCTTGATTAAAAATGATACAAGAAGCATGACGCAAGTAGGCGTCATTGGGCAGACAAGCCAGGAAGCCTACCGCTTATTGGTAAAGTACTGTACAATTGTCGTCGCTACCGTACCGGTACTGGTTGCCTATCCCTTTGTACAAAAGTGCTTCGTATCGGGGATGATGGTGGGATCTATCAAAGGTTAGTAAAACAGGATAAAATGCCAAGCAAAACGGTGTCTTGTTGAAAATGGGCTACCCCGGCGGGTGGAAGTCAGCAATCGAGGGGGAATCACTTTGACTTCGCGGGAATTGGTTTATAAAACACTGGAGTTTAAAAATGACGGAAAGCATGCGCCCCGCGATTTATGGGTGCTGCCCTGGGCGGATATCCGCCACCCGGGGGAGATCAGAAAAATCAGGCAGGATTTCCCAAGCGATTTTGCCGAGCCCGACCCATGTTACAAGGTAATAGATAAGGCGGCGGGCGATCCGTACAAAAAAGGCAAGTTCATCGATCATTGGGGCTGCGTTTTTGAAAGCAAGCAGGACGGTTATATCGGAGAGGTCAAGGAAGCTATTGTCCCGCTTGAGGATGAAAACTGGAAGGATGTTTCAAAGGTGCGTATTCCCGTGGAACGGTTAAGCGTGGATATCAGCCGGGTAAACGCGCAATGCCGCGCATCCGATAAGTTTATGATATCCGGATTCTTGGCGCGGCCGTTTGAGCAGCTCCAGTTTATTCGCACCACGGAACAGCTTATGTGTGACCTACTCCTCATGCCGGAAGGCTTGAAGAGCTTTATGAATAAAATGCACACCTTCTACTGCGACCTGTTTGAATTGTGGGCAAAGACCGATATAGACGCGCTTCTGTTCATGGACGACTGGGGCTCGCAAAACGCGCTGCTAATCAATCCTGAAATGTGGGAACGGATTTTTAAGCCTTTGTACAAGGACTATATTGATATAGCGCACAAGGCCGGGAAGTATGCGTTTATGCACTCGGATGGTAACACCCTGGCCATCTTTCCGCATCTGATCGACCTGGGATTGGACGCCATTAACTCGCAGATTTTTTGTATCGGCATAGAGAACCTAAGACAATTTGCGGGCAAAATAACGTTTTGGGGTGAAATAGATCGCCAAAACATTTTGCCCTATGCCACGGCCGGCCAAGTGAGGGCGGCGGTACATTCGGTGCGTGAGATACTATGGCAAAACGGGGGCGCCATCGCTCAATGCGAATTTGGGCCGGGCTGCAATCCGGCGAATGTGCGCGCCGTTTTTACGGCGTGGGAGGAGAATAGATAGTTATATGGTTGTATCGCATGGGGGAACAGGCTTAAACAGCGTGATATTTTTGCGCCGTAAATTACGCCCTACCAGCGTATTTTCCCGGCGCGTATCCCTTCCAATATCCGCAGTCTTTCGGGTTGGCGAGGATACGCCGGTTGATCCGACGGCTCGGTAATCGCCGTGTACAAATCCGGCCTTCTCTCGCGGCGCATCCGTTCCGCCACATCCGCTATGCCGCCGCTCATGACCGAGTTGATATACCATTCCGGCTGTTGCTTGCCCGTATCCAAGTCGATCCGCTTTGATACGAGTGTATTCTTTTCAAACCCGGCGTCAGCCAGTACATGCCCCCAGGGGTCAATGACGCTGCTTTTCCCGGCGCCGTTGGGCAGATAACTCTTGGAAGTCACAATATAAATGCCGTTATCATTCGCCCGCGTGCGCAGCGTCGCCTCGCCGATGCTGTCATACCAGCCATATCCGAAGGTGGGGTGAAAGACAATTTCCGCACCCTTCAGTTTTAAAACGCGCACGGTTTCGGGAAACATCATGTCATAACATATACAGATGCCGATTTTCCCGAAGTCCAGTTCAAACACGTCCAAGCTGTCCCCGGGCGTGCATTGCCATGCCTCGTTAGCGGGCAGGTGCGTCTTGCGGTACACCCCCGCCATGCTGCCGCCGCGGTCGAATACGGTTGCCGTATTGTATATTCTGCCCTTCTCTTCCTGAAGATAACAGCCGATGACATGCATGTTATGTTTTTTTGCCATTTCGGAAAAAGCCTTCTCCATGTAGGGGCGCGCCTGTTTGACCAGTTTGACAAGTATATTTTTGCTCGTCACATCTATCGCGAAATCCCCCAGCACGGAGACGTCCTCACAGGTGGTCACCATATCGCAGCCCTCCGCGCCCGCCCGTTCCAACAAGCTTTGGGTGACGGCAAGCTGCTTGAGTACATAGTTTTCTATTATCGCGTCCGCGTCATTATCGTAATCCGCCCGGTAAGGGGAGTATCGCGCGGCAAGGCCGATATGCTCCGGTTGAATGGCGGCGACTTTCACATGTCTCATAAGGCATACCCTCTATCCTGAATAGTGAATCGGGGCCGCCGGTGGCGGCGGCCCCATAGGTGTGAGTGTAACCGGCAAGTCAGATTTTGCTTGACGGCTTCAATCCCGTTATTGGTTTAGAACTCGGCGTTCTCCAAGAACATTTTAACGTCATTCTCATCATAGAAAGCCATTAAATCCGCCCAGCCGTAGTCCATGCACTCTTGCGTCACTTCCGCCCAGATGGCGTCAAACTCGGCCTGGTTAGCGGCGATAATCATTCTCCAGGACGCGTTTTCAATGGCGGTGCCGGCAGCGTCATAAATGGCTTGCAGTTCGCTGTCCGGGTTCTCCACCGAATAGTTGTTGATGACCGGGGTCTTGACATACTTGCCCTTCGCGGCAATGTATTCGTCAATAGCCACAGCGCCGGTAAACGCGCGCCATTCCAAATCGGTTTGGCTTAAATCGGGGCTTTCCCAATACTTGGCGCGGTAGGGCAGGTTGTTTTCCGGGTTAATCTCAAGGCCGTAGTTGGTGGTGCAAAGCCGGGGCAGTTGCAGCATGCCGTCGCCCAGGTTTCCGCCGCCGAACTCCTCGGGAACCGGCAGGGATTGAATGGAGCCGGTCAGCAGCCCTGCTTCCAGGCCGAACGGGGTGATGTAGGGGATGCCGTTTTCGTCATAATCCCATGTCAAGCCTTGCGGGCCGTTCGTTTGAACCATAATTCCCTCGGGGGTGGACAACCAGTCGATGAAGTCCAGCAGCCTTCCGGGGTCTTTGCAGTTCTTGCCGAAGGAGAACATGCCGGTCACGTTGCCGACAGATTTGGGATCTAAGTACTGCGCCACATAGGTGTACTCGTCAACGACAACGGGCATATAGCCGATGCCTTCGTTTCTAAAATCCGCTCCGACATACCAGTCGTTAAAGATAAAGGCGAAGGGAGCGGTTCCGGCTTTGGCGCCCCAAATATCCGCGGTGCCGGGAAGATTGGGCTCCAGAACGCCGTTTTGATTCAGTTCAAAGAAGAATTGCAGCGCCTTCTTGTAGGGGCCGTCATCGGACAACAGATTGTACATCGTGTGTGATTCAAGGTCGTAATGCAGATATTGCGTCAGCTGATGGCAGCCTAAGAATTGGGTATACCACTTCGCGCAGGCAAGGCCCTGGTTGCCGTCCCAATCGGCGAACAGCGGCAGTGCGTACACCGGGCCGCCCTGCGTGTCGTCAACGGCTTTGCACATATCGGTTAAAACCTGCACCAAATCGGCGGCCGTCTTAATTTCAGGCGCGCCGATTTTATAATACGCGTCCATCCTCAGATAGGTGAGGCAGGCGTTCCCGTCAAAAACATAGGCGTCTTTTTGTGACGTAACGGAGAAACCCATGCCGTAGAAATCATCGGTGCCCAGGAACAGCTTGGGAAACGCCACGCCTTGGGGGAATGTGGCAAAGTAGTTACCGGCGCGGTCCGCGTACTCGGAAACGTCCAGCAGCAAGCCCGCGTCAAACAAATCCTTGGTCGCCTGGTAGTAGATAACCACCAAGTCACCCACATCCCCCGTCAACGTGCGGGTGGATAACAGACCGGGGTCGGAAGCGATGTTGACGATGTTGAACTCCATGTTGAACTTATCCTTAAGTACCTTTGCCATCCAGCCCGTTTGCGAGCCGGAGTTGGAACCGGACGCTACCATGACTTCCATCGTCAGAAAATCATCGTACGTTTTGGCCTCCGCTTCGGCCATGGTGAACGCGGGCCCCATGACCAACGCGGCCATGATGACCGCAAGCAAAGCCGCCGCCCATTTTACCTTTTTCATGCAATTGCCTCCTCTTTTGATTTATGGTAAACCCACTCTGCGTGGGACTCCATCGGCTTAACCCTTCACCGCGCCCAGCATAATGCCCTTGGTGAAGTGTTTTTGGAAAATGGGATAGACGAATAGTACCGGTATGGTAACAATCATGGCCACGGTCATTTGAACCGTCGTCGGATTCATCAATTTTTGAATGTCGTCGGGGTTGACGCTCGCGTTGGCCCTTATCTCGGACAGCAGCGTATTGGTTTTGGATACATATTTATAAAGCACATATTGCAGCGTGTTGTATTGGTTGCTGCCCAGGTTCACGTTATACATCAGCGTGTCGTAAAAAGAGTTCCACTGCGCCACGGCAATCCATATCGCCACGGTAGCCACAATGGGCATGCTCAGCGGAAAGATGATTCTAAAAAAGCTGGTTAGCAGCCCCGCCCCGTCTACCTTTGCCGATTCTTCCAGTGACGGCGGTATCGACTCAATATAGGTTTTGGATACAATAATGTAAAACGGTATAATAAGCCATGGCAGAATGTACACCCAAAAGGATCGGGTAAGGCCGATATTATGGTAGATTAAAAATGTCGGAATCAATCCCGCGCTGAAATACTGGGTGATGACAATAAAACGGTACCAAAATTTTCTTCCCCACATGGGTTTGGTAAATAAGTACCCCATGTATACCGATACCAGCGTGGTGCACACCGTGCCCAAAACCGTTCGGTACAGTGACATCAACGCCGCCGGTATCATGGCTTCTATGTTAAAAATGAGCGAATAATTGGTAAAGTGAATTTCACGGGGCCATAGAAAAATCTCACCCTTGTTAACCAGCGCGTTAGAGCTGATGGTACAAATAAAAATGTACCAAAACGGATAGATACAAACAAGCGCAAACAGGATGAACAAAACATATGTCATCACGGTAAACAGCCTGGAGCGCATGCTTTCCTTCCGTTTGTGCGTTATCACTTTTCCATCATGTGTCATTCGCATCCCGCCTATGCTCGTTTTATTCGCCCCTGGTTTATTTTTATCTTAAACAAGCGATTCTTTTCGCGTCAGGTTGGAAATACCGTTGATGATGAAAAGCAGTGCGACGCCCACGATGGATTTTAAAATGCCTACCGCGGTGGCAAAAGGAAAATCGGCCATGCCGGAAAGCGGAAATGCCTTATAGTATGTAAAAAGGTCAAGCGTCACAATTTTACCTGTGGAACTGGAATTAAACGGATTGGAAAACAATAGATACTGCTCTAAACCGGTTGACAGGAAGTTCGCGGCGTTTAGCATCAGCACCACCAGATACGTCATCATCAGCCCCGGCACGGTAATATGCCATATCAACCGGAACCGGCCGGCGCCGTCGACCCTCGCGGCTTCGTACAGCTCTTGATCGATTCCCGAAATGGCCGCGATGTAAATAATGGCGTTCCATCCAAGCCACTTCCATTGCTGCCATAACCACATCTTCAGCCAAGTATTGTTGTCATTCATCAAATAATTGATCGGCGCGTGCGATGGGTTCATCAGCTTTTGTAAATCATTCATCAAGCCGTTGCCCGAGAAAATGACATACGCGATGGCGAACACCAGCGTCCAGCTGACAAAGTTAGGCAGCGTGGTAACGGTTTGCACAACCTTCTTAAACTTCTTGGCCTTCAGTTCGTTAATTAAAATGGCGAATGTCATGGGAAGCCACGATGTGATAATGGTAAGCCCGCCCATCACGCAGGTGTTCTTCAGCGCGTTGTAAAACTGCTTGGAATAGGCCGGATGCGTAAACAGATTGATAAAATGCTTAAATCCGATATAGGGCGCTTGCGCTAAAGTCATGATTTTAGGCGGGTTATATCCAAAGAAGGCATAAATCCAGCCATACAGCGGCAGGTATAAAAATAAAAAGGCGATGATTAGAAACGGCGCGGCCAACCCGAAAATGACCCATTTTTCTTTGGATTGATAACGCGGTTTAAGTCTTTTTATTTGTTTGGAAGCATCCATACACAACCCCACCTATACAGTACTTTGCCGTTTCCGCATGCCCTTGTCAAGCCCCGAACTCCCTCACCCTTCTGCGCATGCAGTCCGCCGCCGCGACCGACTGCACCGCCGATGCCAAATCCCCTTCGGGTATATTTCCGGCGATGATATCATCAAAAAAAGACTTGTTCTCCCAGTAAAAACCCTCCCGCTCAAACCGTTCGCTTCCGTCCGGCGTATCGCCGCCGTTCATGCTAAAAATGATTTCTCCTTTGCGTAAATGAATGAGCCTGCCCGTTAAGTTTACCGCATTTCCCATAAAATCTAAAATCATTGTGTCTCCGTGCAGGTTTACTACGGCTTTTTCGCTGTTCATGCCGGTTACGGGGCATATGGATAGGTTCACGATGGTTCCGTTGCCCATGATACATTGCATATGCGTGTCCGCCACGTTTTCGCCAAGCTCCGGATACGCCGCGTATTCAAAGCGTATGGCCTTAAAGTCCGAGCCCGAAATAAAACGCACCGCGTCCAGCGCGTGTATGGCGGTGGTTGAAAAGTCACTGTCCGGCCTGTCTATACGCAGCATATCGTATTGAAGGCTTTGGATACGCTGGCCGGAGTCCGCAAGCAGCGTCTTCATTTGCCTGACAAGCGGGGCATACCGGCGGTTGAAAGCGACCCGAACGGGAACGCTGCGTTTAGCGGCAATGTCCGCCAAACGTATGGTATCCTCCGGTGTCTTTCCGGGCGGTTTTTCCATTATCATCGGAATGCCCGCCAGTAAAATCTTCTTCGCCAGCTCTGCCGTTAAATCTACCGGTGTCAGCAAGCAAACAGCGTCCGGCTTCTGCCGCGCCAGCATGTCATCCAAGTCGGTGTAAGCCTGTAAGAACCCAAAATCGTTTTGAAACGCGGCGGCTCTTTTTTCGTCGATATCACAGCACCCGGCAAGCACGGCGTCTTTGTTTTCCGAAGCGTACTTGACATAAGCGGGCCCGTGCATGGCGTTGGCGATGCCCCCGCATCCCGCAACACATATCTTAAAGCTCACAGGTTCACCTCGCACAGCTCCGTTTATCCCGAGACAATACCGCATAAACGGTGAAACAGGCAACAATCAAACAAAGGGGATTCGGCAAAGATCATACGCAATGTTTAAGTATACGCGCATTATACACGTTGATGGCAAGGTTGGAGTATGTGGTTTATTTGCCTTTGCATGTCATATCTTTTCAATCTGTTCCCGGTTTGTCAAGCGGGTACAATTCGTTTCTTTTTTATCTTATAAAAGCTTCCACTTATCCGCCCATCGCGGCGCGTCCTCCGCCGCGCAGCCGGTGATAAACATCAGCGCGTCAGACCCGACCTCTTTTACAAGGGGTTCCACCTCCTCCGGCCGTACATACATCTGGCAGCCTTTACCCGCGGCGCGGATTTCACGAATGACATCCACCCATTGCAACGCCGCTTCATGCCCCGCGCCCGGCTGCCACTGAACGACACGCAGTTTGCCAAGTGACAGGATTGATTTTAAGTGTTTCAGCGCTTGCACGCCGTCCAAATGGTAAAAGGAATAGTCAACCGCATCAACGATATCCGATATAAGCGGCAGGCAGAACGTGTTGAACATCTCGCCGGAAATCATGTATGAAAAATCCTCTTGTATCGCCGTGGTATGCGTCGGGCACCATATGCCGTGCCATGCGCTCATCTCGGCGCCGGCGCTTTTAAACAAAGCCGCCAAACGCAAGTACTCCGCGATCCATAAATCGTTGATATGTGTCAATGCCCGTTTAACGCCGCACGGATTATCGTATAGGGCATACAGCAGTTTTTCAGTACCGATCAACGCCGCTGTCGTATCCGCCGCGGCGCCCGCGCACCAAGGCGAGGCGAGCGCCATGCCCTTGCTTGCCCCAAGCGCCAAGCTCAACGCCTTTTCCATCCGCTTGCGCCACGCGCCGCCCGCGTCAATGGCAGCCCTTTCAACATCCGCGACGGAGGAGTGGCCGGGGCTGACCCATATCGTTTCCGTACTGTCCCATTCCGCGTGCCCGCCGAGAAGCAGCGCGGCCGCGTTCGCGCCGTAATCTACGTAATAGTTGGGCGCGGCCTCTCCGTAATAATCATTTTGGCGCTGCCGGGTGATGATGGTTTGAACCATTTCATCCGGATGAAGCCAGTATGTGTCCGCCGGCGGCGGCTCGGCGGGACATCCGTATCCGGTCAGCAATATGCAAGGCCGCTCCGCCGCGCCCCCGTTCCAAAAGTTTAAAAGCCGTTCCCGGGCGTCAGCGGTTAAGACACTTAGCATGGATTCTTCCTTTCGCAAAGCCGGTAACGATTCCTTTCCGGGATTATGAGGTTTAATGATAAAAAATAATAATATATCTTCATGCAGTGCGGTGGCTATGTGGTTTCTTTCCTTTTTAATGTCTTATCTTTTCATTATTTACAAGGGGAGATAACCGCTTTATAATGTCCCATAGTGTATCAAGTGAAAAACGGAAAAAGGGGGGGATAGCGTTGAATAGCAACATGCTCTGCGAGGTATTGGAAAACGCGTGTATAAGGCTGGTATTCTTTGACCGTGAAAAGCATAAACTCAACGCCTCCAAAACGCTCTCCTTCCGGGATTTTGACATTTGGTATATTCTTTCCGGCTCGGTATTGATAGACATTAACGGCAAACGGTATACCTTAAAACCCATGGACGCCGTCCTCATGACGCCGGGAACCACCGCAAAGTTCTATGTTACAGAGCCCATGGAGCATTTATACTGCCATTTTATCGCCGAATACGGCAAGGCTGACGGTCTTCAAGGCAGCTTTACCGATCATCGTATACCGGAACGGCAAGCCGGCATGCTCAAGGAGTTTTCCGATCATTTTCAGCGCTTATTGCAAGGTGATCTGTATGCCAAGATCGTCATTAAGTCTATCCTAAAGGTTTTACTGTGCGATATGATACTATCTAACCCCGACAATCAAGCCTCTTTCTTTTCCGAAACCGCATACGCCGACCTGCATTCTCTTTCCCAAATAACGGACTATATACGCGCGCATGTCTGCGAGCCCCTCGTCGTCAAGGAACTGGCCAAGATGTTCCATTTTAATGAAACGTATTTTTGCCGTTATTTTTTAAAGCATCTGGGCGTCTCGCCCAAACAGTATATCGCCAAGCTAAAAATGGACCATGCCCGCCACTTGCTGCTTAATGAAGGGCTTTCCGTGAAGGAAACAGCCCTGCGCGTCGGTTTTTCAGATTCATTTTCATTCTCCAAACAGTTCAAGCGCATGTACCGCCTGCCGCCGCTGGCTTTTAAAAAGCTCAACTCCTAGCCGCGCGCTGCCCGTGCCGCCTTTATTCCGGACCGCGCAGATTACCGTTTAGCAGTACCAATGGCGCGAGCACGACCGTAGCCGTTCCGTCTACCGTCACCTCGGCGGCAAAGCGGTTGACGTTTTCCGGCACTTCTTGTGCGGTAAACCGCAGCGTCACCCATTCACCGGCGTTTATTTTACCCCTTTTAGAAGGGCTAACCATCCAACCATCCGGCGTATAAATCCGCAGGTTCAAGCCCTGCGGTATACGGTGTTTGCGGATTACTTTCAGACGGACGCAAATCGGCTGCCCGTCGCGGGCAAACACGCCGTCGGGATAATCGGTCATCACGTCCATAAACGCCGTTTTGGTTATCGGCCCGCGCTGGCATGGATACAGATCGGCGCCATGGCTTAAGGATTTCATCTCCCCGGCCTCGGTAGAATCCGGCGCATCGCCCGTAAAGCGCACATGCGGCGCGTGCTGCGCCAGCACCTTCACGGCAATGTGATAAGTTCTGTCTGTCAGCTCATCAATATCCCGCGGCAGCAGGTCGCCCATGTAGCCCAAATCGCCCAGGTTCAAACTGATTGTCTTGATGGCGCGGCCGATGGGCGCCTTCCATTTTTCGGGGATGCCGTTGATACCGTGAATAATGCCGTAAATTGCCGCAAAGGTTCCCGCCGTGCAGTCCGTGTCCTCGCCGCAGTTGATAATAATGAGCAGGGATTTTTCAAAATCCTCTTCACCGTAAAGCCAGCCGATAATAATCAATGCGATATTCAGCGGCGCGTCATAACCCAACTTGCCGTCCGCGAAACCCTTTGCGCGGTCCTCATCGGATATCAATGCCCATGGGGGACATTGCCCCCTATGATGCGTCATCAGTTCGTCTCGAGC
>WRFT01000020.1 GCA_009776385.1 Clostridia bacterium | reverse complement strand
TTGAAAGGGAAGAACCACATCGTGTATCAAACGCTGCATATGCGTCCAGAAAGGGTCGGTAATCTTTACGGAGTGTAGCGGTATGCTGACAATGCGGCGCGTCATAGACACCTCTATCTTTTTCTTTGCTCACCTGTAATATAAACGATTATCCTGAGTCTGTCAACAGGAAAATTTCCGCCATGCCAAACGAGGATTTCACCTCGTTGTGCATAGCGGAATAGGAAGAATAGATGTGTTATTTGCGGGCAATCGCGGGATGGCTGCTTGTTTATGAAACGATTAATCAGATAGCATCTTTATACGGGGAATGACCGGTAAAAATGGGACAACCGGTTCGATACGAAAAACCGGTTTAATCGTTTGATACAAACTCGGCCCGGTCTATGTCTTCCGGCGTCATGGTAATACCAAACCGGTCAAGCACAGCTTGATTGACATATAAGCGTGATTCCACGATCTGCTCAAACGGAATGATTCCGGCATCCTCACCCTGCAGTACACGCGCGGCCAGTATGCCTGTTTGCCTGCCTAAAGACACATAATCCAGCCCTTCGGATGCCGCGCAGCCGTTTTTTACCTGCTCAACTTCGCTGCCGAATACCGGAATACCCGCCGTGTTGGCCTTGTCCAGCACAACGGGAAGGTAACTGACAACCGTATTGTCCGTCAAATTGCACAAGCATTCCACCTTGGGCAGCAGCGCGTCCATGGCCATGGGTATATCCGCTCCCGTCGCGATACCCATAGGTACAATCTCAAATCCGAAATCGCCCGCCTTTGCCTCATATTCTTTGATGGCCGACTCACTGTTCACCTCGGAGGTCGTGTAAAGAATCCCGATTTTCGAGGCGTCAGGTAAAAAAGATCGAATCATTTGAAGCTGCTTCTCAACGGGCAGTTTGTCACTGGTACCGGTGACGTTTTTTCCCGACAGCCTGTCGTCACGGGCCAGCATAGCCGCGATGGGGTCGGTAATCGCCGAATAGATAACGGGGATGCCGTAGGGCTCCGCGGCGTTAAAGGCCGCCATGGCGGACGGTGTGGCAATGCCTAAAATCAGCGTGACCTGCCTATCGGCGAAACCCTGTGCGATTTGCGCGTTGACGCCCATATCCGCCTGGGCGTTTTTATAGTCGTAAACCACGTTCTCTCCCTCTCGAAAGCCCATGTCGGCCATGCCCTGTATGAAGCCGTAACGGCAGTTGTCCAGTGAAGGATGTTCGGCGAATTGCAAAATGCCCACCGTCATCGTCTCGGATAAAGCCGGTGACAGGACACCCGTTAGCAGTACCGCCATAAGCAAGAATCCCAATGCCTTTTTCATGTTTCATACCGCCTTTTTAAAGTAATTTGGATATAAAAAACGCCTCAAGCTTATTTGCTTGAGGCGGATATCCCGCGGTGCCACTCAACTTGGCTGTAAAACAGCCCACTCATTATCGCATACCATCATACGCGCCGCGCTGATAACGGATACGGCTCCCGTTCCCTCCTACGGCTCCGCTTTCGGAGGAACCCTCACAAGTCCATTCCGCTTGCCCAACCCTGCGCTTTTCCACCTGCCGGCGCTCTCTGGAGGGTCTTTCAGTCAAACGTACTCCTCTTGCTCAACGGTTTATATGAAGTTGCGGTCATCTTACCGCCCGCGGTCATTCATGTCAAGCGCTGGGATGCGTTTTATCTGATAAATAATGCGATGGTACGGTATTTTTATTGTTCCTTTCATTTGTATCGCGGATGACGGCTGCGGTGACGCGTCTGAAACGATTATTATTGTGTCAGAGGGATTCTAAGCATGCGCCCATAATCCGCGCTGTGCTTCCAACTCGCATTCTGCTATCAGGCTGTTGAAGGGCTCGTTTGTTGGGCTTTTTTCCCGCTGTGCCGCTACAAGTGCCGCTACATACTCTGTGCCCGTAATGAACACCTGACGGTCACGGTATTTCCCTGCCTGTTCGGTGTCGATGCCGCTGTAGAACAGGTGATGCAGTTTACAAATCATTTCTTCGGTGAATACCATATCATCTGAACGTGCCGCAGACAGCATATAGTCATAAGCTTTCGCGTGGCCTATGGCTTCATAAAAATCCCTAACCGGCTTACCGCCCACAGTGATACCATCTTCCAGCAGCACCTTTGTTTCGGTTAGGGTAAGCAAGTTTCCTTCCAGCGCGTTGCTGGTATAGGTGGTTCCAATCTTGTAGTACGCGTCAAGCTCCCTCACTTCATCAGCTGTCAAAGGGCGGCGCTTTTTAATACCGGATAATTCGTGCTCTTCATCCGTGTCGCAGTCCGGCTCTGCTTCTCCCGGCGCAGGAGAGCAATTATAAGAGAGGTACATTAAATAATAAAAAATAATATTGAGAATTTCCACAAATATCTTGCATAACGGCAAGATATTTGGCAAGATAACTTCTGTGCTTGATATATCAAACTACCAAACCAACATGAAGTTCGTGGATATGGTATTACGTAAGCGTTTACCGAAGCAACGCCGGACGCCAATAAGCGTGAAAAATTATACCGCGCGTTGGATGGCAAAAAGCCTTTCCGAAATTTGAAGGACACAATCAATTATGTAGGACTTGATGAAGTGTATGATGCTTTTCGGTTTCTATCATTCATCAAAATCGCAAAAGAATGGTGCGATGAAAATAATATGCCGTATAAGCTTCGAGACAATAAAGAAGCAAAAAAATAAAGGAGATGTTTTGATATGGCAGCACAACCGGTTTATCAATTTTACGCGGAGCTCAAGGATTTCAAACCAAAAATCTGGCGGCGTTTCCAAGTCGCGGGCGACATCACGGTGGCGCGGCTTGGGTACATTGTCATGACAATGTATGAAATGACGGCGAGTCATTTGCTTGCCATCGAACACGAGCGGCCTTTCCTCACGCCCAGCGGCAGACAGAGTAAACGAATGGAACGGATCGGCCGCTATTATATTCCGGACGAGGACGGCGAATGGCTGGATATGGGCGGTAAGGACGCGACAAAAACCAAATTGTCACAGTTGAACCTTGATCTCCCTACTCACTTGAATGTCTGGTATGATTTTGGCGATGACTGGCGGGTAACGGTTAAATTGGAAGAAATCAAAGATGGTTCCGATATGTCCGAAAAAGAATTACCTCGCGTACTCGAAGGCAAAGGGTTCGGCATTGTCGAGGACTGCGGCGGCGTTTGGGGCCTTGAGGAACTTGCGGAAGCGTTCAAAGAGAAAGCGGGAAGCAGCTACGAGCAATTCCGAGATTGGCTTGGAACGGACGATTTTGACATAAAAGCGTTTGATATGGACGACATGAACTTCCGCCTGAAAAAACTGCCGTCCATATACGCGAAAATATATGAACACAAAGCATATCCTACAAAAAAGGATATTGATTTGATAGAGCGGAATTACAAGAAGGGATAGTTTTAACGTGATGGCACGGTATTTTGCTTGTATCGGTGGTTCCAATCTTGCAGTACGCGTCAAGTTCCTTCACTTTGTCAGCTGTCAAAAGGCGGTGCTTTTTGATGCTTTCCTGGTTTGCGTCTATCCGCTTAAGCAAGTCGTTCAATCTCACGATTTTGCCCCGCTTTCTATTTGTTAATAATAAGTGAGGTGGATTAAGCGCGGCGGGAGAACCACCTCTTGACAGACGATAACACATCGCTTATACTTTGCGTGAACGATAACGCAGAAGGTGTCCTATGGCTGATAAAAGGGTAACGCTAAAAGATATCGCGTTGGCTGCCAATGTCTCCATAGGCACGGTGGACAGGGCTGTTAACGGTAAAGGCCGTATCAATGCTGAGACGCAGCGGGTCATCATGCAAAAGGTTCATGAGCTTAATTACCGCCCCAATAAAATCGCCAGCACCTTACGCAGGCATAAGGCGTATAAAATCGCCTTGGTCATACCCGATACAAACCATTTCTTCCGTTTAATCATCGACGGGGCGAAGAAAGCCTGTGAGGACTTTGACGATTACGCGGTATCGCTGCATGTTATCCCGCAGGATTCAGAGGAAAACCCGCAGGGGCAGTTAAGGGACATTGCGCAGGCGATGGACTGCGGCGATGTGTCGGATAAGTACGGCGGCTTGATTATCGCCCCTTTGCATGCCTCGGTCACACAGGCCATTAATGAAGCGGCCGCTCGCGGGATACAGGTGGTTACCGTCAACATGGACGCGAAGGACAGCGCCAGGATGTGTTATGTCGGGCAGGACCCGTGGCGTACGGGCGGCATTATTGCCTCCGTATTCGGTAAGTTCCTTAACAACGCGGCGGAAATCGCCGTCATAGAGGCCAAAGGGCGTGTATCCTGGCAGCAGCGGACAGAAGGTTTTATGGATGTGCTGGAAAAGGATTTTCAAGGCATTCGGGTGGCATGCATGTTTGAGTATCAGGGCGACCGGCGGACCGCATACGATCTGGCAATCAGTATCCTGCGGGACAGGCCGCAAATTCGCGGCATTTTTGCCAATACAACAGAAGGAACCATCGGTATCGGTACAGCCATACTGGATATGAATCGAAAGGGTAAGGTTATCGCGGTCAGCTATGACACCCCGCCGGAGGGTATGAAATTGCTGGATGATAACGCGATTGTCGCAACCGTCACGCAGAATCCTTTTCTGCAGGGATACCACGCTGCTAAAATCATGTGCCGGATTTTACTGGAACGGGTTCTCCCTGAAAAAACAATGTGGTACACCAGCGCCGATCTGATTGTCAATAGCCGGCAGCTGTCATTGAACGCTGAAAGTGTGAACCATATCGGATGCGAGTTGATGCAGCCGTTTTGCGCCGTGTGTCAGCGTTAATAAACCGGGAAGGGGGAGAGGTGCGCAATGGATATCCTTTGTGTCGGACAGCTTGTAGCCGATATTTTGGTACGGCCGATGGAGGCGCTCGAGTTTACGGTGGATACCCGGCCTGTGGACGCCATACATATCAAGCCCGGCGGCGACTGCTTAAATGCCGCCATCGCGCTGAAGAAACTGGGAAACGACGTCGGTTTTTGCGGGAAAGTGGGGCGTGACCATGCTGGTGCCATGCTTGGCGGCATCATCCGCGATATGGGTATAGATACGCGCGGATTGCTGGAGGCTCCCGATACCGCAACCTCGTCATGCCTGGTAGCCATCAACGGTCAAGGGGAACGGACATTTTTCTATTTTGGCGGTGCCAACGAGAAGCTGACCGCTTCGGATGTGCCCGTTTCCTTGATGGATGAATGTAAAATATTACATGTGGGCGGCGCGTTCAGCCTGCCGGAATTGGACGGGGACGGCGCGGCAAGCCTGTTCCGCAAAGCCAAGTCAAACGGTAAAACGACCTCCATGGACGTGACATGGGACGCACGCGGACGTTGGCTTGATACCATCCGTCCCTGCCTGCCGTATCTTGATTATTTCATGCCCAGCATCGGAGAGGCGCAAACCATTACAGGCAAGGCTGATGCCGCGGACGCCGCGCGGTTCTTGCTGGATGAGGGCGTGGGAACTGCCGTCATCAAGTTAGGCAAGCAAGGTTGTCTGGTCATGAATGCCCGTGAAACATTTACAACGCCCGCCTATACGGTAAAGACGGCAGATACCACCGGGGCGGGGGACTGCTTCGTGGCGGGGTTCTTAACCGGGCTGCTGCGCAATTGGCCGCTGACGGAATGCGCCGGGTTTGGCTGCGCGGTCGCTGCGCAATGTGTGACGCAAATCGGCGCGACGACCGGGGTATTGGGGTTTGAGGAGACAATCCGGTTCATGCGGCAAGCGTGAACGCAGTTAAGGCGCAGGGCATTGTAAAGCCCCTCTGCGCGGACTGCTTTCGGTAGGAGGTGTTCACCTATGGCTGAGGTACGCATACAAAACGTACCCGGTGCGGAAATCAACCCGTTCATCTATGGTAATTTTATGGAATTCATCGAGCGGCACATCAGCGGCATGTGGGCGGAGATGCTGGAGAACCGCCGCATGGAAGATTGTCTGCCGGGTAAAAGCGTTCCCGAATATTGGCAGCCTTACACGGTGAATAACACCGCGCGTTTTGCGTTGCATACACAGGCGTACAGCGGAAGCATATGCCAGCAGGTGACTTGCATGGAAGATTTGGGCGGCTTTACGGGACTGATGCAAAAAGGCCTGGGTGTCACCAAGGGGCGCGGGTATGCAGGCTCGGTCTATCTGCGGGGACACGGTGTGCAAACCATTGAAATTGGAATCGGCCGGGATTATGGCGTGTTCTTCCAACCTTACGCCGCGGCAGTGCTGGACGGTGTATCCGGGGAGTGGCAAAAGTTTTGCTTCTCCTTTACCGCCGATACAACCGACGATGACGCGGCTTTGGTGATACGTTTTGCGGGCAATGGCATAGTGTGGATAGATCACCCGTCTATTATGCCGGCCGATAACATGGATGGCTGGCGCAAGGATGTGGTGACGTACATCAAGCAGTTGAAGCCGGGCATTTTGCGTTTCCCGGGCGGCTGCTACGCCGATACCTACCACTGGCGCAACGCCATAGGTCCTCGGGATGCGCGCAAACCGCAGCACAACTTCCATTGGAGCAATGTCCCTTATGATGTGCACCTCTCCGACCAAAGGACTGCCCGTCACTGGCGTCCTACGGAACCCAACGATGTGGGTATCGATGAGCTGATGCGTTTGTGCGAACTAACCGATACGCAAGCGCTTATTTGCGTCAATCTCGGCACGGGTACGGCACAGGAAGCCGCCGCGTGGGTAGAGTACTGCAACGGCTCGGCGGATACGCCGTACGGCGCGTTGCGCGCGCAAAACGGGCATCCGGTTCCCTACGGCATCGGGTACTGGCAAATAGGCAATGAAATGTACGGCGGGTGGGAGGCCGGGTATTGCGGCAGGGATGGTTATATCAAGGGATACAAGGCTTTTCATCAAGCCATGAGCGCCGTTGACCCCGCGCTGCGGTTCGTTATCGACGGGTTTGACAGTGAATGGAACCGTGCCATGATGCGAGAATGCAAAGGCTTGTTTGAATACATCGACGTGCATTTCTATCCCGGCTGGGAAGATATTCAAATTGACGCCAATCCCGTTGACCGCGTGTACAGGCATATCTTTACAAAGCTTCAAGGCATTAAAAAGCAAATTGACTCGCTGCGCCGGGATATCCGTGAAGAGGGGCTAACCGGCATGGTGAAGGCGGCGGTCTGCGAGTACAATATATCCAGCGGGGGGTGGGGCGATACCCGCGTACTGATGGGTACGCAGGGCGCCGCGCTGTTTACCGCGGGGCTTATCTGTTTGATGGTTCAAAATGCCGATTTAATTCAAATCGGCAGCTTTTCAAACCTCACCAACGCCTGGTGGTCTTCGGCCATACGTACACGGCGCGAATCCATTCACGCGACGCCTTCCTATCACGCGCTGTCTTTGTTTGCCCATAGCCTAACCGGCCGGGTGCTGCCTTGCGTCATGACATGTGAGCATTTAGGTACAGGTCACGCCAATAGCTTAAACCGCGACCCGTCGGCGGGAGATAACCGTTTGCGGCAGGTGGCCATGGATGTCAAGAGCATACCGGCGCAGGCTGCCGTCGCGGCCTTTGATATTCAAGCCGGTGCGGTCACCATCGCGGTTATCAATTTTGCCGGTGACAGCGCGGCGCTGCAAATACGGTGGGAAGGTTTTGCCTCACTTGGCGCGCCTTCCGTGTGCTGTACGGCCGCGCCCGATATGTGCGGATTGAATGATTTCCTCTCGCCGGACAGGATAGCGCCGGTTTACAGCCAACCTGCCGGCGACGCCCAAGAGCTTACTTTAGCGCCCTGCTCGCTGACGTTTATAACCGTACCGGTCAAGGAAAAGGCATGAAGGGACAAAGCTTTTACAAGTTGTTGCACGTATAATACTAACGGATAAGCATACCGGGCGCGTTATGGCAAGTAAAAAGGGGGGGGTGATATCCGTGCATCTGACATACCAAGGCAGGCGGATGAACGTTAAGACATTCCTGCGCAAGCATGTTCTGGGAAACTGGCATATTTATTTGATGATTGTGCCCGCCGCCGTGGTTCTTTATCTTTTTGCCTACGTGCCCATGCGCGGTATCGTACTGGCGTTTCAAGATTATAAGGCAAACCTGTATTTAAACAGTCCGTGGGTGGGGCTGAAGCATTTCAACCTGTTGTTTATCACGCCCAACTTTCACAAGGCATTCCGGAATACGTTGCTCATTTCCGGCGGACGCCTGTTGGTGCAGTATCCTCTCACCGTCCTGCTGGCGCTTTTAATCAATGAACTGCGGGGGCGCAAGACCAGGCGGGTACTGCAAACTGTCTACACCTTTCCTCACTTTCTCTCATGGGTCATCGTGGCGGGCATCCTAAAAAATATCTTGCGCAGCGATGGGCTGCTTAATGAGGCATTGCTGCGGGCGGGCTTGCTGCGCGAACCGTACGGCTTCTTAACATCTACGGGAACATTCCGTTGGGTGCTGTACTTTACCGACTATTGGAAGGAAGCCGGTTGGTCCGCCATCATCTATGTGGCGGCCATGGCGGGCATTGACCACGAGCAGTACGAGGCGGCAACCATTGACGGCGCGAACCGTTTTCAACGTATTATCCGTATCACGCTGCCCAATATTCAAGAGACGATGGTGGTGCTGCTTATCCTCTCTATCGGCAATATGATGAACGCGGGGTTCGACCAAATATTTAACATGTATAACCCCATTGTATATGATGTCAGCAATATTTTGGATACATGGGTCTATGAGTTAAGCTTCGCGGATACCTCCAGACGGCCGAACTTCAGCTTTAACACCGCCATAGGGCTGTTAAAGTCGGTCATCGGTTTTACGCTGTTGCTTGCCGCGGATCGTGTCAGCCGCAAGATGGTGGGCTACGGAATGTACAGTATCCGGTGAGGGAGGGCGTTGGTATGGCGGGAAGAAGACGCGCATTAGGGCACAGAACATGGAGTGATGTGGTCATTCTGGCCATTCTGTTGATTTTCGCGGCAATTATTATTCTGCCGTTTATCAACGCTATCACCATTTCGTTTATCTCACAGCAAGAGTATATCCAAAACCGCTTGA
Organism: Clostridia bacterium; assembly: GCA_009776385.1. Taxonomy (GTDB): domain Bacteria; phylum Bacillota; class Clostridia; order Christensenellales; family Aristaeellaceae; genus WRFT01. The sequence goes on along the minus strand of WRFT01000020.1, from coordinate 5,002 downwards.
CGATGATTCCCAAAGCGCCCACGCTCAGCGCCTATAAAAACATACTCGATCAAGGCTGGCTGGGGCTGGGGTATCAAAACAGCGCCGTTATCTCGGGCTTGGGATGGATATACTTGCTGACGATAACAGTGATTACGGCATATGCCATTACGCGTTCTTTCCCGGGGCGGCGCGTGTTTTTGGTGTACTTACTCATACCTATGTTTTTTTCGGGCGGCCTGGTACCGGCTTACTTGCAAATCCGTAACCTGGGTTTAATTAACAGTTACGGCGCGGTGCTTTTACCCACCGGGGTCAGCGCTTACTATATACTCATCATGTCCAGCTTCTTTCGCAGTATCCACGTCAGTTTAGAGGAATCCGCGCGATTGGACGGCGCAAGCGAGGCGCGGATCCTTCTGTCAATCATTTTACCGTTAAGCAAAGCGATACTGGCTACTATCTCTCTGTTTGTGATTGTGGGTTTCTGGAACGAATGGTTTTCACCCATGCTCTACCTGCAGCGGGCCAAGATGATGCCGCTGCAGGTGTATCTGCGCAATATTGTGGATACCTCCAAAGCCAAGCTGGACAGGAGTGTGGTGGCCCAAGCCGAACAAATCTACCCCGAGGCGGTGCGCATGGCCGCCGTCATGGTAACCATGCTGCCCATCATGGCTGTCTATCCTTTTTTGCAAAAGTATTTTGTCAAAGGTGTCATGATCGGCGCTGTAAAGGGTTAATGTCTCGGCTGTTTATCAAAAACATTCCGCGGCCGGTTTAAGCGGGCGCGGTATGGTATAAAAAAGGAGGGGACACTCAATGAAAAGGAACATGCGGAACCTGGTTGCTTTGGCGATGCTGGTCGTGATGCTGTGCGCGTTGGTCCCGGCGTTCGCCGAGGATCGGGTAACCTTCTCAACGGCCACCTTCGACATGCCCCCCACGCTGGAGTCAAGCGACGAGTTCAGCCGGGAGGGCGCACCCTACTATGACGTGCGTTGGGCTTATGTGCTGGATATGTTCAACGCCAAGGTGGAATACTACGCCTACTCCTATTCCACGGCACAGGAGCAATTCCGCCAGATGGTAAACGGCGGCACACTGCCGGATACCATGGTGTGTATGCTGGGCTCCGCCGAACCCCGCGCCTATGCGGAAGAGGGCATGATTGGCCTGCTGCCGGAAGGCTTTGAGGAGAATTACCCCAACATCAAGGCGATGCTGGACATGATTCCCATCCGCGACAACTTTAAGTTGGACGGCCAATACTTTAGTATTCCCCGCGGCCTGGAGACCACCGAACCGTTTACCGATTATGACCAGGTCATCTTCTACCGTAAAGACTTGGCGAAGGCGGCGGGCGTGGAGATTAAGGACGTTTATACCATCGACGAGTTGTATGACATGTTTGCCGCGGTACAAGCGGAAAACCCCAACATGGTCATGTACTCGGATATCTGGCCTGAGGACATCCGAAACATCGGCCTGTCCGAAGCGTCGCCTCACTTCCTGTATGGAAAAGAATGGTACAAGAATGAGGAAGGGCAGTATATCTATGCCTGGACACAGCCGGAGGCACTGGACGGCATCCAAACATTTAAACGGTTCTATGACGCCGGTTTCCTGCGTAAAGAATTTTTCAGCGATGCGGCGTATGAAGCCCGCGATCAGTTCTCCGCCAATCAAGTCTTTGCCTACTGGGACGGCTTGGGTATGGATTTCTACAACAATGTATTGAACCGCTATGTCTCCGCGAACCCCGGCGCCGTCGTGGAGGACATCATCGGCTGCGCGTGGATTTCCGTACTGGATGGAAGACTGCTGGGCGTTCAGGGCGGAAACACATGGAGCGAGCTCTACTTCAGCCCCGAAATTGTAAAAGACGAGGAAAAACTGCATCTCATCCTGTCCATGTACGATTATCTGCACAGCTCCGAGGGCGTACGCCTTCAGATGTACGGCCTTGAAGGCATTCACTTCGAGCTGGACGATGCGGGCAATGTCATTGATATCCGTGAAAAGAATCCGGAAACCGGCGTCCCGACGCCTTTTAACGCGGACCATAGCATCCCGGATTTCATTGTCGTGGTCATGTCCGGCGCGTTCGCGGATTCCAGCGTTTTGGCCGCCAACCCGGCTATCAGCCAATATGCCAAGGACGAGTACCGCCGCCTCATGGACCTGCGTAAGGATCCGGCCAATCTGCTGGTGCTGCCCTTCGATAACGATATCGCAAGCTTTGACGGAGATTTGTTCCGTACGGCGGGCGATGGCTTAAAGCCGGTCAACGCGATATATAAAATCATCTTTGAAAACAGCGCCGAGGATGTACCCGCGGCTTGGGCGGCATGGCTGAGCGAGAATCAATCCATCATCGATCAGGTTGCCGCGGAGGTCAATGCCGCTTTGGCGGACTAAACTCAAGCAAGGCACCTGTAATGGCGCGGCCGGAACCGTTTGGTTCCGGCCGTGTTTTGCTATGTCTTTACAAATACGGATCATTGTTATCCTGGCATGATGATAAGGTGACGTCTGTAAAAAAGGATATATACTGTGCCAAGTCGAAGGAACTCCGGGAAACAGGCTTTCGTGAACCGAATGATTAGCTGTCGGCGAATGATAAGATAGGGTATAGGATAAGCCGTTTTTCCGGTATGGAGGATAACAGGAGGCAGTTTGGATGAGAACGCAGCAAAATGTGCCGTTAAGCGCGGTCCGGGTAGAAGACGGTTTTTGGAGCAACATACAAACCTTGGTGCGGGATGTCGTTTTGCCGTACCAAGCCGACATCCTTGAGGATAAATCCGTGGTAACGGAAAAAAGCCATGCCGTTGAAAACTTTCGCATCGCCGCGCGGGAAGCGGAAGGTGAATTCCAAGGCATGGTTTTTCAGGACAGCGACGTGGCAAAGTGGCTGGAAGCCGCGTCTTACGCGCTTGCGCTTCAGCCGGATGAAGCGCTTAACGCGCATATTGATGAAATAATACGCCTCATTGATAAAGCGCAGCAAGCGGACGGATATGTTAATACCTATTTCACCGTGAAGGCGCCGGATAAAAAATGGACGAACCTACGCGATAATCATGAGCTGTATTGCCTCGGCCATATGATTGAGGCGGGCGTCGCGCACACACTGGCTACGAATAAACATAATCTACTGGACATTGTTTGCCGTGCGGCGGATATGGTTTGCCGCCGTTTCGGGCCGGGCAAGACACGCGGTGTTCCCGGCCATGAAGAAATCGAACTGGCGCTGCTGCGCCTTTACCGCGTCACGGGGAAGCAAGACTATCTGGATACGGCTCGGTATTTTATTGAGGAGCGAGGGAAACAGCCGAGCTTTTTCGAGGAAGAGCGGGCACGGCATGCTTATGACCTGCGGGCGACCAATGAGGAGTACCACCAAAGTCATTTGCCGGTACGGGAACAGACGGAAGCGGTGGGGCACAGCGTCAGAGCCATGTATCTGTACGCCGCCATGGCGGATTTATCGGCGGAAACCGGTGACGCTTCACTGTATGAAGCATGCAGGGCATTGCTTGATAATATCCTGGAAAGCAAGATGTACGTCACCGGCGGCTTAGGGTCTACCTTCCACGGCGAGGCGTTCACACCGGCATATGATCTTCCCAATGATACGGCATACGCGGAAACATGCGCTTCCATAGGCATGTGCTTTTTCGCGCGCAGGATGCTGGAAATCAAGCCGGAAGGCCGTGTAGCCGACTTGCTGGAGCGGCAGTTGTTTAACAATATCCTTGCCGGCATCCAGTTGGACGGCACCCGTTTCTTTTATGTTAACCCGCTGGAGGTCATTCCATCCATATCCGGTGCCGCGCCTGCCCATAAGCATGTACAGCCGCAGCGTCCGGGGTGGCACGCATGCGCCTGCTGTCCGCCCAATCTGTCCCGCTTGATACTCTCACTGGGACGGTATGCCTGGGGGTCGGGAGACAGAACCATATACGCCCATCTGTGGTTAGGCGGGTCCGCGCAGTTTTCAGTCGCGGGCCGGGTAGATGTTGCATGCGAAAGCCAATATCCATGGAATGGGGCGGTGTGTTATACCATAAGCCCCGCCATGGAAGGCGCGAGGTTCTGTTTGGCCATCCATCTTCCTTCCTGCTGCCGAAACGCGTACTGGTTATTGAACGGAGAGGTGTTTGAGCCTGATATGAAAGACGGGTATGCCTATATCGACCGGGCGTGGCACAAAGGGGATACCGTAAAAATCATATCCGAGCTGCCCGTTCTGCGGCTTTATTCCAACCTCGCGGTACCACGTAATGCGGGCCTTACCTGTTTGCAAAGAGGCCCCGTTATTTTCTGTTTGGAAGAGTGCGATAACAGCGCGCCGCTTGCGGCGCTGCGCCTGCCGCCAGACGCGGAGATTGGCGTTGAAAAGATTCACGACGGTGCTTTAAAGGGTATGACGGCATTGACATGGGAGGGGGTACGGGAAATCTCAGATACCGGCCTCTATTCGGAACGCCATCCCATAGCTTACCCGGCAAAAGTGAAGGCCATACCTTATTTTGCGTGGGGAAACCGCGAAGCGGGCGAAATGCGTGTGTGGGTGAGGGAATAGTCTGGGTTTTTAATACTATCGTAAAGGGGCTCGATATCCTCCGCGCCGTGTCTTGGTGTCTTGGTGCCTCCCGCGGCTTGGTTGCCAGTCCCGTACGCATATGCTAAAATGAAGCCCGTTTCATGCACCCGTAGCTCAGTAGGATAGAGCGACCGCCTCCTAAGCGGTAGGTCGTGGGTTCGAATCCCGCCGGGTGTGCCAATCCGCAAGTAATCCGAACGCCCCGCTGATGATAAAACAATCGGTGAGGGCTTCGGATTTTTTAGTTAGACTTAAAAAACGCAAAAAGGAGCGCGCCTCGGTGGACATTTTATCCGGAAGCGCGTTCCAACAAATCATCGCAAAACTTGTTCCATTTGATTTCATATTCTTTATCGGAAATAATATCCATATCATATACACTATGTATTTGACGTTTAATTGCTTCGTATG
>WRFT01000019.1 GCA_009776385.1 Clostridia bacterium | reverse complement strand
GGACGGTGTGGAGATGGTCATGCCCGGGGATAATATCGACATGGAAATCACGCTTATCACCCCTATCGCCATCGAGCCGGGTTTGCGCTTCGCCATCCGCGAAGGCGGCCGCACGGTAGGCTCGGGCGTGGTTGCCAAGGTTCTGGAATAATACCCGGTTCATTATTACGGGAAGTCTTTTCCTTATTGGCGGAAAAGCGCTTCCCGTTTTTTTATTATCGTTTGGGGGAAAATGCCTTGACCTTATACATATCCGATTTGGACGGAACGCTTTTAAACAGCGATGCCGCGCTGAGCGCCTTTACGCTTGAGGCCGTCAACGCCCTCATACAGCGCGGCATAGCCTTTACGTACGCTACGGCGCGGTCTTTTTCTTCCGCGACGCGGGTTACCCAAGGCTTAAGGCTCTCCCTGCCCGTTATCACCTTCAACGGCGCGGTCATAACCGATCCCGTAACGGGGGTAAAGCTTTCCTGCAGTCAAATAGATGCGGAAACGCTGTCCCAAGCTGCCCTGGCCTTTCAGTCGGCGGGCCTGACACCTTTGGTATATACCGTTATCGACGGACAGGAAAAATGCGCGTGGCTGCCCGAAGGCGCAACGGACGCGATGAAGCGCTACGCCGCCGCCAGATTCGGCAGCGGGCGGATGCGTCAGCCCGCGAATGTGAGCGGTCTATACGAGGGCGAGGTGTTCTATTTGTCCGTGATTGGGCCTTTTAATACCATCAGCCGCGTGCGCGACGCGCTCCTGCCCATCAGCGGGCTCCATGCCCTGATGCAGGAAGACGCGTATATCCCGGGCACTTACTGGCTGGAGGCGTACCGTTCGGATGTCAGCAAGGGTACCGCGGCTATTTCGCTTAAGGCATCCTGCGGGGCCGATAAACTCATTTGTTTCGGCGACAGCTTAAACGATATCCCTCTCTTTCGGGCGGCGGATGCCGGCTGCGCGGTCGCCAACGCGCGGGAGGAACTAAAGGCGCTGGCCGCGTATAGATTAGATGCCAATGACGCGGACGGCGTAGCCGGCTGGCTCGTCAAGAACGCGGAGTGCGCTTTAAAAACCGATTGATAATAAAACGCATCGGCCGGTAGGGGAACCGTTCCAACCGCGCCCGTGACTCACCCAGCAGTTTTTCTACCGGCAGCCGTTGAGGGCAGCGCTTATCACACGCGCCGCATTGCACGCATCGGGAGGCTTCATGGTTTACCGCCCGCATGATGTAGTTCAGCCGCGCGACGGGGCCTCCCCGCCCGTAGGACTCGTTATAGAAGGATAGGCACATGGGAATATCCACGCCGGAAGGGCATGGCATGCAATAGCCGCAGGCTGTGCAGGGCGCGCGCGTGACCCGCGCGAGTTCCTCTTTAGCAGTTTCAATGGCGTGAAGATGCGCGGGCGTCAGCGCGGGCAGCGTCATCACCGAAAGATTTTCCGAAAGGTGATCTGGTTCCGTCATACCCGAAACCACCATAAACACCTCCGGTTGGTCCATCAGCCACCGCAGCGCGTATTGGGCCGGCGTGAGGGTTTGATCCGCCGCACGCAGGGCGCGGGACGCCGCGTCGGGAAGCCTGCCGGCCAGTTTACCGCCCCTTAGCGGTTCCATGACCATGACGGGAACGCCCTTATCACGGGCATACGCAAGGCCTTTACGTCCTGCTTGAAAATGCTCGTCCATGTAATTGTATTGAATCATGCAAAAGTCCCAGGGGTGCATATCCAGCAGCCGGACAAACGCCTCGTGCGAGCCGTGAAAAGAAAAGCCGATATTGCCGATGAGGCCCGATGCCTTTTTATCGCGTATCCAATGGACCGCGCCCAGCCCTTCCATGCGTTCCCAATCCGCGGGCGTGCCCAGCATATGAAACATGTAATAATCAATGCGGTCGGTCTGCAGCCGTTCTAACTGCTTTTGAAAGATGCGGTCCATATCCCCGCTGTTTTTACATAAATAGTGCGGCAGCTTGGTCGCCAGCTTTACCTTTTGGCGGTATCCGTCTTTTAAAATATGGCCTAACATGCTTTCGTTGCCGGGATAGATATACGCGGTATCCAGGTAGTTGACGCCGTTGTCGATGGCGCCCCTGACAACCTGAGCCGCTCTTTTTTCGTTATGCGGAAGGCGCATGCATCCAAGGCCGAGCTTCGATAAAGCATCGCCGTTGCGGGGGTTTTCGGTATAAAGCATTGCCATGCCTCCTTGATTGGGATAAACAGTTATCCTAAACAGGATACTGTTTCGGGAAGACGCGTTTATTATAACATGCCATGCAACCGGCTTACCGCCCGTGCTTTTTCGTAACAGTCTTTTGTTTGAAAAAAGAAACACACGGATGCGTTGACAACAGCAATGCCGCAATTGCTATATATGACATGCAGAAAATTAGTAACATGTGAAAAAAAGAAGGATAAAATTATCAAAAAGTTTTTCAAAACGCTTGTCATGCCGACTATTATCAGGTATAATGCCGCAGCTGTCTGTTAGGGATGAAAGGATAAGTTGCCGCCCGGCCGGCGGGTAATTATCCCGGACCAGTCCGATAATCGGGCGACGGACTTGAGGCGGCGGCGTTTCCTCGGGTGAGGCGCCGTACGCGCTTAAGAACGATAAAGGAGGGGCACCAATGGCCAGTCAAAAGATCCGTATCAAGCTAAAATCCTATGAACACGGCCTGATAGATCAATCCGCGGAGCGTATCGTTGAATCCGCAAAACGGACCGGCGCCAGGGTTTCCGGGCCGATTCCGCTGCCGACGGAAAAAGAAATCGTTACCATTCTGCGTTCGCCGCACAAGTATAAGGACAGCCGCGAGCAGTTTGAAAGAAGGACGCATAAGCGCCTGATTGACATCCTCAACCCGAACCCGAAAACCGTGGACGCCATGATGAAGCTGGATCTTCCTGCGGGCGTTGAAATAGAAATCAAGCTGTAGGAAGCGGGAGGTACTAAGCGTGAAAAAAGCGATTGTGGGTAAAAAAATCGGCATGACCCAGATATTTATGGACAACGGTCATCTCGTGCCGGTCACTGTCATAGAGGCGGGCCCCTGTACGGTGGTACAGAAAAAGACAAAGGAAAAAGACGGGTATGACGCCGTTCAGGTCGGTTTCGGCCAGCTGACGGAGCGCCGCGCCCAAAAACTTTTAACCAAACCCGATTTGGGGCATCTTAAAAAAGCCGGTGTCGCGCCCGTCAGAACACTGCGGGAATTCCGTTTCGACGATTGCTCCCCTTACGAGGTGGGGAAGCAAATCAAGGCGGATCAATTTGCGCAGGGCGATATCGTTGACATTACCGGCACCTCCAAAGGGCATGGTTTCACCGGCGCCATCTACCGTTGGAATCAGCACACGGGTCCTATGTCGCATGGTTCCAAATACCATCGCGGCTTAGGTTCCATGGGCGCCAACTCCGATCCGTCGCGCGTGTTTAAAAATAAGCATATGCCCGGTCATTACGGCGTGGAACGCGTAACGATTCAAAACCTGACCGTGGTACAAGTAGACGCGGAACGCGGTCTTCTGCTCGTCAAGGGCGCGGTTCCGGGGCCCAACGGCACTCTCCTGCTTGTCAGGGACGCTTGTAAGGCCCGAGTATAGAAGGGAGACTGTCGATATGCCAAATATCCCACTCTATAATATGAACGGGGAGACGATAGGCCAGATGGAGCTAAGCGATGATATTTTCGCTTGCGCCGTTAACGAAAACGCGATGCATCTGTGCGTCCGGTCTTATCTGGCCGCTCAGCGGCTGGGAACGCAGTCGGCAAAAACGCGTACGGAAGTACGCGGCGGCGGCCGGAAAATATACCGTCAAAAGGGAACAGGCAACGCGCGCCATCACGGGAACCGCGCGCCGCAGTTCGCGCACGGCGGTGTGGTCTTTGCGCCGAAACCCCGCGATTATGTCGTTTCCGTACCCAAGAAAGTCCGCCGGTTGGCTTTTAAAAGCGCGCTCACGGTGATGCTGAATGATGAAAGTATTATCGTGGTGGACGAGCTGGCTTTAAATGAAGCCAAAACGAAGGCCATGATAAAAGTGCTCGGCAATCTGGGCGCGCCCGGGAAGGCCACCATCGTACTGCCCGCGCCGGATCAAACCATTTTACGCGCCTCAGGCAATATCCCGAATGTGAAGACGCGGTATGTGAACACCTTAAACGTCTACGACATTCTCAATGCCGGAAAGCTCATCTTCACGAAGGCTGCCGCCGAGTCCGTCCAGGAGGTGTATGTGTAATGAAAGATCCTCATGATATGATTATCCGCCCCGTTCTGACAGAAAAGGCATACGGCATGATCGCCGAAAAACGCTATGTCTTTGAGGTGGACGTGAAGGCGAACAAGACGGAAATCAAAGCGGCGCTTCAAGAAATCTTCAAAGAAGACCAAATTGAGATCGAACGCGTCAATACCGCCAGGACCATGGGTAAAATCAAGCGTCAGGGTAAAACTTCCGGCAGGACACCTGAGGTCAAAAAGGCGTATGTCACCTTAAAGAAAGACTCAAAACCCATCCGCTTCTTCGAAGGCATGGCGGAATAAAGCAAGGGAGGATCGGAAAGTGGCTATCAGACTATACAAGCCTACCTCGCCCGCCCGGCGCTTTATGTCGGTGCTGACGTTCGAGGAAATTACCAAGAAGACCCCCGAGAAGGCCTTGTGCGTGACGATAAAAGGTAAAGCGGGCCGCAACAAGCAAGGCAAAATTACTGTCCGCCATCAGGGCGGGGGCAATAAGGTCAAGTACCGTATCATCGATTTTAAGCGCGATAAGCTTGATGTACCCGCCAAGGTCGCGGGCATCGAGTACGACCCGAACCGTTCCGCTTTCATCGCGCTTCTCCATTACGCGGACGGGGAGAAACGCTACATTCTGGCGCCGTTGGGCCTCAAGACGGGCGACGTGGTGATATCCGGCGTCTCCGCCGATATTAAGCCCGGAAACTGTCTGCCGATATCCGCCATTCCCATCGGCACGCTCGTCCACAACATCGAAATCAGGCCCGGGCGCGGCGGCCAGTTAGCGCGATCCGCGGGCAATTCCGCGCAGCTGATGGCCAAGGAAGGCCCTTACGCGCAAATCCGTCTGCCCTCCGGCGAGGTGCGCAAGGTTCCCATCGGTGCCCGCGCCACAATTGGCACGGTTGGCAATACGGATCACGAAAACATCCGTCTGGGCAAAGCCGGGCGCGTCAGGCATATGGGCATACGGCCCACCGTACGCGGTGTTGTCATGAACCCGTGCGATCACCCGCATGGCGGTGGTGAGGGAAAATCACCCATCGGTATGCCCGCGCCGGTTACCCCCTGGGGCAAGCCCGCTTTGGGGCTAAAGACGCGGAAGCATAAAAAATACTCCAATAAAATGATTGTCAAGCGCGCCGGAAGCAAGTAAGCGCGAACCTTAGAAGGGAGGCAGCCCATGAGTCGTTCCGTTAAAAAGGGTCCCTATGTTCAGGAAGCGCTTTTCAAGCGCCTGGCAGAGATGAATAGATCCGGCAGAAAGTCGGTCTTAAAGACATGGTCCAGAGCGTCTACCATTTTTCCGGATTTCGTCGGACATACCATCGCGGTGCACGATGGGAGGAAGCATGTACCCGTCTATGTCACCGAGGATATGGTCGGCCATAAACTGGGAGAGTTTGCTCCCACCCGAACGTTCCGCGGGCATGCGGGCGAAAAGTCCAGCGCCCGTAAATAAACGGAAGGAGAGAAAAGAGTATGGCAATCCGTTCCCGACAAAAAGCGGAGGCGCGCAGGTTAAATGCCGATAAGCGGCCCAAGGCGCACGCGAAGTATATTCGTATCTCCTCCCGCAAAGCGAAGATCGTCATAGACCTGATTCGCGGTAAAGGCGTTGATGAGGCGCTGGCGATTCTCACGTTTACACCGAAAGCCGCCTCTCCCATTATATTAAAAGTACTCAACAGCGCCATCGCTAACGCTGTTAACAATCAGGAGATGGACCGAGCGGCTCTCTATGTCGCCGAAGCTTACGCCAATCCGGGCCCCACGCTTAAACGCTATGTTGCCAGGAGCCGCGGCAGCGCGTCCCCGATACTCAAGCGCACAAGCCACATCAGCGTGGTGTTGGATCAAAGATAATCCGAAGGAGGTTATTCCATGGGCCAGAAAGTCAATCCTCACGGCGCGCGCGTCGGCGTCATCTTTGACTGGAGTACCCGCTGGTATGCCGGAAAGAAGGATTTTGCCAACAACCTCATAGAGGACTACAAGTTGCGCGAAATGCTTAAGGAAAAGTACTACCAAACCGGTATCAGCCGTATTGACATAGAGCGTTCCGCGAATCGGATGACGATTAATCTTTTTACCGCCAAGCCCGGCATGATTATCGGCCGCGGCGGCGCCGGTATTGAGAGCTTAAAAAGAGAAGTGACCGAGTTTGTCGGCCGCGCCGTTAACTTGAACGTCATCGAAGTGAAATCGCCAGAGACGGACGCGCTGCTCATTGCCGAAGGCATTGCGCAGCAGTTGGAAAAACGCATCAGCTTCCGCCGTGCGATGAAGCAGGCGATGCAGCGCGCGATGCGAGCCGGCGCCAAGGGGATTAAGACTTCCGTATCGGGCCGTTTAGGCGGCGCGGATATTGCCCGTACAGAGCAGTACCATGAAGGATCCATCCCGCTGCAAACGTTCCGCGCGAACATCGATTACGGGTTCGCCGAAGCGAAGACGACATATGGCCGTCTAGGCGTTAAGGTATGGGTCTACAAGGGTCAAATTTTGCCAAAACCCAAGAAGACACCGGTTTCCGCCAAAGCGGAAGGAGGTAAGTAACCCATGCTGATGCCAAAGAGAGTGAAACACCGCCGTGTTTTCCGCGGCCGCATGAAGGGAAAAGCGCAACGCGGTAATTTCTTAGCTTACGGCGATTATGGCTTGGTTGCCGCGGAGCCATCGTGGATTACGTCTCAGCAAATAGAGGCTGCGCGTATCGCCCTGACCCGTTATACCAAACGCGGCGGGCAGGTGTGGATTAAAATTTTCCCGGACAAGCCCGTCACGGAAAAACCCGCCGAAACACGGATGGGTTCGGGCAAGGGCTCGCCGGAGTACTGGGTTGCCGTGGTAAAACCCGGCCGGGTGCTTTTTGAAATAAAAGGCGTCTCACAGGAAATCGCCCATGAAGCGCTGCGTTTAGCATCGCATAAACTGCCGCTAAAAACGAAGTTTATGGCGCGCGAAGCCGAAAAAAGCGCCGTGCTTGTACCGGAAATAATCGAAGCGGGTGGTGATTAGGGATGAAGGCCGCTGAATTTGCAACCATGTCCCTTGAACAGATAGACGAAAAAGTCAAGGAACTCAAAAAGGAACTCTTTAATCTGCGCTTCCAGTTAGCCACCGGGCAGCTGCAAAACACCATGCAGATATCCGACGTGAGGCGCGATATCGCCCGCGCGAAAACCGTACGCCGCCAGATGGAAATCCGGCAGGCTTAACACAGACACGAAAGGGGCAGCGGCTGAAGATGACCGACGAAAAGAGAGGCATCCAAAAAACGAGAATCGGCGTGGTTATATCAGATAAAATGGACAAGACGATTACCGTTCAAATCAAGACCCGCGTGCGTCACCCGCTGTATGGGAAGATTATGAATCAGTCCAGCAAGCTGAAGGCGCATGATGAGCGAAATGAATGCGGTATCGGGGATACCGTGCGCGTGATGGAAACGCGCCCGCTCAGCGCGACAAAGCGTTGGCGGCTGGTTGAGATTATCGAAAAAGCTAAGTAACGAAGCCGCCGAATAAGGAGGGAACCCTAATGATTCAACCGCAATCACGACTGAAGGTCGCCGATAATTCCGGCGCTAAAGAAATTATGTGTATCCGTGTTTTGGGCGGTTCGTTCCGCCGCGATGGTTCCATCGGGGATATCATTGTGGCCAGCGTGAAGGCAGCCGCTCCGGGCAGCGCGGTCAAGAAGGGCGATGTTGTGAAGGCTGTAATCGTCAGGGTCCGAAAGCAGCGGAGGCGTCCGGACGGCAGCTATATCCGTTTTGACGACAACGCCGCCGTGATTATTACGGACGCGAAAATGCCCCGCGGGACCCGTATCTTTGGCCCCGTAGCCCGCGAGCTGCGCGAGAAAGATTTTATGAAAATCATCTCGCTGGCGCCGGAAGTTCTTTGAGGAGGCGCGAATCGATATGCACGTACACACTAAAGATCTGGTTGTCGTTATCTCCGGCAAGGATAAAGGCAAAAAAGGAAAAATACTCACTGCCTACCCGAAGACCGGAAGGGTTATTGTAGAGGGCGTCGCCGTCATCACCAAGCATCAAAAAGCCAGGGCGCAAGGTGAAAAAGGCGGAATCCTGCACATGGAAGCCGCCATCGACGCTTCCAATGTCATGTTGGTTTGCCCCAAATGCGGTAAGGCGACCCGTGTATCCCACAAAGTAACCTATATCGATGAGGGCGGCAGAACAAAAAAGCGCGAAATGACCCGCGTATGCAAAAAATGCGGCGCGGATATTGAATAAAAGGGAGGGAACAGCACATGGCGACGCGTATTAAGGAAAAATATCTGTCTGAGGCTGTACCGGCCCTGATGCAGAAGTTTAGCTACGGCAACATTTTTCAAGTACCCAAACTGGACAAGGTTGTCATCAACATGGGCTTGGGCGACTGTAAAGACAACGCCAAGGCGCTGGAGACCGCTGTGAAGGAGCTGGAGACAATCGCGGGCCAAAAACCCGTGGTAACCAAGGCGAAGAAGAGCGTCGCGAACTTCAAACTCCGTCAGGGTATGTCCGTGGGCGCGAAGGTAACGCTTCGCGGTGTGCGCATGGAGGAGTTCGTAGACAAGCTTTTCAACATCGCGCTGCCCCGCGTGAGGGACTTCCGCGGTGTGTCCGTCAAGGCCTTTGACGGTAGGGGTAATTATTCGCTGGGTATTCGAGAGCAGCTTCTCTTCCCGGAAATAGAGTATGACAAGGTCGATAAGGTCCGCGGTATGGAAATGATTTTTGTGACTACCGCTAAGACCGACGAGGAATGCATGGAACTGTTACGCGCGCTGGGCATGCCGTTCGCGCAGTAAGGTGAGGAGGAGAAAGTCAAGTGGCTAAGACCAGCATGATTCTAAAGCAACAAAGAAAGCCCAAGTATTCCACCCGCGCCTATACACGGTGCCGCTTGTGCGGGCGTCCGCATGCGGTGCTTCGCAGGTATGGTGTTTGCCGTATTTGTTTCAGGGAGTTGGCCTACGCCGGTCATATTCCCGGTGTTCGTAAGGCCAGCTGGTAAGCGGGAGAGAACGGAAGGAGGTCCCACCATGATTGTCAACGATCCTATTGCCGATATGTTAGCCCGTATCCGCAACGCGCAGGTGGCCAAGCATGATATGGTTGTCATGCCCGCGTCCAATATTAAAAAGGCCATTGCTAAAATATTACAGGCTGAAGGCTATGTTAAATCGGTCGATTTTGTTAAGGATGGCCCGCAAGGAAGCATAAAGATCGCTTTAAAATATGTAAACGGCAAGCAGCAGCCTGTCATCGCGGGACTCAAACGGGTATCCCGGCCCGGGCTGCGCGTTTACGCGCGCTGCGAACAGCTTCCCAAGGTGCTGGGCGGCCTGGGCGTAGCCATCATCAGTACGCCGAAGGGCCTGATGACGGACAAGCAGGCGCGCGCGGCGTCGGTGGGCGGCGAAGTCCTAGCGTATATCTGGTAAGCAACACGTCTTTGGAGGTGCAAGTATGTCTCGTATCGGAAAACTTCCGATTACCGTCCCGGCGGGCGTGACGGTCACAGTCGGCCAAGATAATACCGTAACGGTAAAAGGCCCGAAAGGAACCCTGTCCCAATGGGTAGGCGGCGGTATCGCCGTCCGGCAAGATGGTGATATCCTCACCCTCGAACGCCCCGGGGACTTAAAAGCGCAAAAGGCGATGCACGGCCTTTACCGCAGCCTCGTCAACAATATGGTCGTCGGCGTGACCGATGGGTTCAGCAAGGATTTAGAGCTGGTCGGCACGGGTTACCGGGCGCAGGCGGATGGGAGCAAATTAACCATTAATATTGGTTTTTCGCATCCTGTCGTCATGGAAGCGCCGGAGAACATCACCTTTGAAACTCCCACGGCCACGCATATCATCGTCCGCGGGATTTCCAAGCAGCAGGTCGGTAATTTGGCCGCAGATATCCGCGCGATACGGAAGCCCGAGCCTTATCTGGGCAAGGGCATCAGGTATAGTAAAGAACGCATTCGCCGTAAGGAAGGCAAGGCGGGCAAGAGTTAAGAAAGGGAGTAACTGCGCATGTTCGTTAAACGTGACCGTAACAAGGAGCGCGTCGTTCGCCACACGCGCGTGCGAAAAAAGATCAGCGGCACCTCCCAGTTGCCGCGCCTGTGTGTTTTCAGGAGCTTAAAACACATCTATGCCCAGGTGATAGACGATAAGGCCGGGCATACGCTTGTTTCCGCCTCCACTTTAGATCCGGAACTCAAGGGAGAGTTGAGCGGGCTTAATAAAAAAGACGCCGCTAAAAAAGTGGGGAAACTGGTTGCCGATCGCGCGCTTCAAGCCGGCGTTAAAAAAGTCGTTTACGATCGCGGCGGGTATATCTATACGGGCCGTGTCGCGGAACTGGCAGCCGGCGCTCGTGAAGCCGGGCTTGAATTCTAATTGAGGGGGAGTATAACGCATGCAACGCTTCGAACAGGTCAGCGAGTTTAAAGAGAAGCTGGTAGCCGTTAACCGCGTTTCAAAAACCGTGAAGGGCGGACGGAACATGCGCTTTTCCGCGCTGGTGGTAGTAGGCGATGAGGCCGGAAGGGTCGGCGCCGGCATGGGAAAGGCGACAGAGATTCCCGAGGCTATCCGAAAGGCTGTGGAAAACGCGAAGAAGCGCCTGATAGACGTACCGCTCTCCGGGCGTACCGTTCCTCATGGGATAAGCGGTTACTTTGGTACCAGCAAGGTGCTGTTGGTTCCCGCTCCTGAAGGAACGGGCGTTATTGCCGGCGGCGCGGTCAGGGCCGTGTTGGAGCTTGCGGGCATTCGCGATATTCGGACGAAGACGTTCGGAACGAGTAATAAAATCAATACGGTCAAGGCAACGGTTGACGGCCTGTCGCGTCTGCGCAGCCCGGAAATGGTCGCCAAGCTTCGCGGCAAGACCGTTGAAGAAATATTAGGCTGAGGAGGTATAGGGCGATGAAATTAAAAGTGACGCTTGTCAAGTCACCGATTGCCTCCCTTCCCGTCCACAAGAAGACCGTTGCGGCGCTTGGGTTAAAAAAGATTGGGCAAACCGTCCTGAAGGACGATATGCCCTCCATAAGGGGCATGATCTTTCGCGTGAAACACATGCTCAAAGTAGAAGAAATCGAGTAAGGAGGGAACCCCGATGAAACTGCACGAGTTAAAGCCGGATGCGGGTTCCGTAAAAGCGCCTAAGCGTCTCGGACGGGGAACGGGTTCCGGGTTGGGTAAGACCTCCGGCAAGGGGCATAAGGGAGCTAAGGCACGTTCGGGCGGGGGCAAACGCCCCGGCTTTGAGGGCGGGCAAATGCCGTTAATCCGCCGCGTTCCCAAGAAGGGTTTTACGAATATATTCCGCACGGAATACACCATTGTCAACGTAGAACGGCTTGAAGCGTTTGCTGACGGCGACATGGTTACGTTAGCTACGTTAAAAGACGCGGGTGTGGTTACCAAACCGCTGGCAGGCCTGAAGGTTTTAGGCGGCGGAGACCTTACCAAGAAGCTGACCGTACAGGCGGCAAAATTTTCGGATACCGCCAGGCGCAAGATAGAAGAAGCCGGCGGGAAAGCCGAGGTGATATAGCATGTTTGAAACATTTCGCAGCATGTGGCGGATAAGGGATTTACGCAAGAAGGTTCTGTATACCCTGATGATGCTGCTTATCTACCGGCTGGCCAGCGTGGTACCCGCGCCGGGTATCAACATGGCGGAATTAGCCAATCAAACCAGTTCCAGTCTGCCCTTGCTGGATATGATGAACATGATGACGGGTAACGCGTTTAACCAAATGACCATCATGGCCATGGGTATCACGCCGTACATCAACTCATCCATTATCATGCAGCTGCTGACCGTTGCCATTCCCTACCTGGAAAACCTCCAAAAACAGGGAGAAGAAGGCAAAAAGAAAATCAATAGCATCACCCGCTATGTCACCATCGTTCTGGCGGCGGTACAGGCCATCGGCCTGGTATCGAGTATGCGGTTGATTAACCCGGGCGCTTTTAACCTGGTTCTGGTGGGTGTGTCCATGGCGGGAGGAACGGCGCTTGCCATGTGGCTGGGCGAGCGGGTGACGCAAAACGGCGTGGGCAACGGCATTTCCCTGCTCATCTTCTCGGGCATTGTTTCTAACCTGTTCAACGGCATCACCTCCGGTGTCCGGGGCGCATTAAGCGCCGATTCAACCGTGACGTGGATGAACCCGGTCATGATTATCATCGTATTAATCATCATGATTGTAGTCGTCACCTTCGTTGACAAAGGTGAACGGCGGTTCAATGTCCACTACGCCAAACGCGTCGTGGGCAACCGAATGATGGGCGGGCAAAGCACACAGTTCCCGTTAAAGGTAAACTCCTCGGGCGTACTGCCGCTTATCTTCGCGTATTCATTTATCGCGTTCCCCGGTACCATCATGCAGTTGGCCTCGCCCAATGGAAACATTACGAACTGGTGGAGCCAGAACATGGCAGGCGCGGCGCCAATTCATTTGGCGGTCACTTTCCTGCTGATCATCGGCTTTACGTTCTTCTACTCCTCCATCGGCGTCGATTACAGAGAAGTCGCAAAAAACATCACCAAGAACGGCGGCACAATTACGGGTGTTCGCGGCGGCAAGCAAACGGCGGACGCGCTCATCCGCTCCAACCGAAGGCTGACGCTCTTCACGGCGTTCTTCTTGGGCGTTCTGTCAACTATCCCCACGTTGTTGACGGCGCAATTCAAGATAGCGATGCCGTTTGCCGCGTCTTCCTTGCTCATCGGTGTATCCGTGGCATTAGAGACATCCAGGCAAATCGAATACGAACTGCTGCGTCATCACCACAAGGGGATTACACGCTAATGTATCCTCGGTGTAACCGGCTTGATACGCGCGGCTGCCTGCCGAATGCAATGAAAGCAGGCGCCGCGTGAACTTGATTTTTTTAGGCCCGCCCGGAGCGGGAAAAGGAACGCAGGCTGCGCGTATGTGCCGTATTCTGGGCATACCGCAGGTATCCACCGGAGACATTTTAAGGCAGGCCATAAAAGATAAAACACGCACCGGGCTAGAGGCAAAAGCCTTCATCGACGCGGGGCAGTTGGTTCCGGACGCGGTCGTTATTCAAATTGTTCGCGAAAGACTTGCTATGACGGATTGCGCGGAGGGGTTCGTACTGGACGGCTTCCCGCGAACGGTTCCGCAAGCGGAAGCGCTTCAGGATGTCGCAGCAATCGACACGGTCATTAACATTGAAATATCCGATGAAGCGCTTGTGTCAAGGCTCTCCGGGCGGCGCGTGTGCGTTGCGTGCGGGGAAACGTATCATATCAACCGACTGCGGACAGGGGAAGCCTGCGCCGTTTGCGGCGGGCAGCTCACGCAGCGGGAAGACGATAAACCCGAAACGGTATTGAACCGGCTGCGTGTGTATCACGCGCAAACGTCGCCCCTTATCGCGTACTACAGCCAAAAAGGGCTGCTTAAAACCATTGACGGCGATAAAGATATCGACGAGGCGTTCGGGTTGATCCGCGCCGCTCTGGGTATATGATTTATATTAAAAGCGCGCAGCAAATCGAGGCGATGAGCGTTGCGGGCGCCAAGCTGTGGGAAGTCCTGCAACAAGTGAAGCAAGCCGTTCGTCCCGGAATCACGACCGCTTCGTTGGATGAGCTTGCGGAACGCCTCATTCGTCAACAAGGTGCGGTTCCCTCGTTTCTAAATTATCGCAGTTACCGCGGCGGCCCTTATCCGGCGAGCCTGTGCACGAGCGTTGATGACCAGATAGTTCACGGCATTCCCTCGGAAGAGACTGTCTTAACCGAAGGTCAAATCATCGGCCTTGACTGCGGC
>WRFT01000018.1 GCA_009776385.1 Clostridia bacterium | reverse complement strand
TGGTGGCAGGATTATCGTTGGGGCGAGGATGATATCAGCGCGTACTGGGCTGATAAGTTCAACTTGAAGATTAACTTCATCAAGGCGGAATCTTCACCCGAAGATCAGTTCCTGCAAACAATGGTTCTGGGAACCTTGCCGGACGTGATTCTCATGGACCGCGGAGCCACAAATATCGACTTGATCAATCAGGGCGTATTTATGGACCTGGCGCCGTTCATGGAGGTTAACCCGACACTAAGCGATGAGATCGCCGCGGGCACGCTGAACCTTCTGTCTGTCAACGATGCGCTGTATGCCATTCCGCACTGGGCGCGCAAAGGCCCCACGGGCGGCAATGACATGTGGCTTTACAACAAGAAGGTTTATGAAGAAGCCGGAAGCCCCGATTTAAGCACCTTTGAAGGGCTGTATGAGTTCGCGGTTGCGGTGCGCGATATGGCGCCCGTCAACGCCGCCGGATCTCCCATTATTCCCTTCGGCGTAACGAACCGTAACGACGCCTGGAACAAAGTGGTAGACTCTTTCTACCGTTCTTTCGGCGGCCCGAACAAGGGCGACTGCTACACCATTCGTTACAATGGACACATTCAATCCGTTCTGCGCGACCCGGTCTACAAGGAAGCTGTGATGGAAGCGAACAAATGGTATCGCGAAGGCTTGATGCTCGAAACGCAGTTCATCGATCTGGACGAGCAGATGATCGAGAAATTCGCCACAGGCCGCTTTGGCTTGCTGTACTACGATCATTCACAGGATTCCGTTAACCGTTTCCGTAAGATTTTCATGGAGAGCGACCCGGGCAACGACTGGATCCGCGTGTTAGATCCGGTTTATCCGCCCAAGGCCGGCGTGACCAAGACGTATGCGGACGAAAAAGGCACCATGGGTTGGAACGTACACGGGCTGACCAGAGACGCCAAGAACCCGCAGCGCATTTATGACTTCTTAACCTACATGCTCACCAAGGAAGGCTCCATCGATATGATGTACGGACCTCCGGGCGTGCTGTATGATGAGCTGGACGAGAACGGCAACCCGATTCTGAGGAAAGCCATGTCCGAGTTGACCCCTGAAGAGAATGACAAAGTCGGCACGTGGGTATGGTCCTTCTGCAACCATTCCGATAACGTAGACGAAACGAAGTTTGCCGTCAACAAGATGCAGCCGGAAGAGCTTCAAGACTGGGTCGAGGCGACGCAGTCCGATTATCTGACGCCCATCATGTTCACGACAGACGAATTTGCCAACCTTCAGCCCACCATTGACAGGCTGTCCGATCTGGGCATTGCCCGTCACCGGATGACCGAGGAAATTTGGCGTGATCAGCTGCCGATCATCATCATGGCTGCCACGGCGGAAGAAGCAAGCGCATTGTACGACAAGTTATTGGATGACTTCATCGCCAACGGCATTGAAGAAATTGAAGCGATTTACGATGTGAAATATCAAGAAAACGTAGCGCTGCAAGGCTTTAGTGCTTATGAAGGATACGGCGAATAATTAAACCACTCTAACAAACGGAGACGCCGTGATATCTGTCGCGGCGTCTCTTTTATGTATCCAGTATTGCTGACAAATTAAACTGCACTCTCTTTTGCAACCATCTTGAAAAACGTTATAAACCATCATGAACGTTCAAGTATTTATCGATATACCCGCCCATATCGTAGTAATATTGACCGCTCCCGATGTGAACGGATAAGCAATCAAGCGGAAAACCTTTTGCAACAACCCGCTTTTCGTGTGGTTTCGACACAAGTAAAAACCGTTCACTGGCAATATCTTCACCCATATATTCATAAATCTGTGTTTCATGAAGCACAAGGCATATGGCGTTTTGATACAGTGCCGTCATGCTTCCGCCCAGTTTAGCCGCCAAAGCGGAATAATGGCGAATCGTCTCATCGTCATCCATGTCATCCTCCGGCCCGCGTACATTGATTCCCGGTTGATGTTCATCCTCCAACTCATCGATGTAAAGCCCGCTGTCGCAAGAAAATACGGGCATTTTTAGAACATTATAATACGCCAGCGCTTTTATTTTAGCATTTTCAAGCGGGTTGCTGCCGGTTTCCTTAATATATAACTTCGGTGCGTTGCTATCATGTAAACTTAATATTTCTATACCAAGATGCTCAACGTGCCGTTTCATAAAATCAACCTTCGCTTGGTTAGTCGTACCATATATCAGTTTCACAATACTTTTCCTCCATCGAACGCTATACGATAAAAAACCTTGCTTAACATCAGCATACTACCGCTGACTTTGCGTCTTAAATAGTCTCAGCCGGTAGCGCGCCGGTTATGATTATGGTATAATCGCCGTTGATTATCAAGGAGGTATCGCGATGAAATTGGATGCGGCTATCATCGGCGGTGGTGTGGTTGGCGCCGCTGTTGCGCGTGTCTTGTCGCGGTATCATCTGTCGGTTGCGGTGTTTGAAAAATGTGATGATATATGCATGGGCGCAAGCAAGGCGAATACCGGTATTGTACACTCGGGGTATGACGCGAAACCCGGCACGCAAAAAGCGCTTTTTAATGTGGCGGGCGCAAAAATGTATCCCGCTTTGTGTGCGGAGTTAGGGGTACCTTATAAAAAATGCGGCGCGTTGGTGATTGCCTTTACTAAGGAAGAGCAGGTTACATTAAGCCTGTTGCGCGACCGGGGATGTCAAAACGGCACCGTCAGGTTGTCTATCATCAGCGGGGATGAGGCGCGCGCGTTGGAACCCGCTCTCAGTCAAGAAGTCATCGCCGCCCTTCATGTGCCTAAGAGCGGTGTTGTCAGTCCTTATGAAATGACTTTTGCTTTAATGGAACACGCGGCAGTCAATGGGGTTAAGGTATATACCCGCGAGAAAGTTTTGCGTGTGGACAGGCAAGCGGATGGGTTTTTACTCACAACCGAGCACCACTGCGTCACGGCGGGAACAGTGATTAATTGCGCGGGAATCGGTGCCGCTGCCGTACGTACCGCACTCGTCGGCGATACGGTGCGTCTCATTCCGCGCAAAGGGGAGTATCATCTGCTGGATAATACGGGGTATAAGCCTTTTACCCGTACGATTTTTCAATGCCCGTCCGTCATGGGCAAGGGTGTTGTGATAACGCCGACGGCGCATGGCAATACGCTGATAGGCCCCACCGCCATGGATGTCAAGGACGGAGAAGATGTAGCGACTACGGCTGACGCGTTGAAAGAAGCGCTTGATAAAGGCAGGCGGACATGGCCGCAAATCAGCACGCGCACCGCGATTGCTTCTTTTGCGGGTATACGGGCGCATCCGGTATCGGATGATTTTATTGTAGGTCATACCCAAACAGGGTTCTTCGAGGCGATTGGCATCGAAAGCCCGGGCTTGACGGCCGCACCGGCCATCGGTGAGCACTTGGGGAAAGCGGTTGCAGCCTATTTGAAAGCCGGTCTTAAAGAACATATCATAACGCCATGTGTATGCCGTAAGCCTTTCCGCGAGATGAATTTCAAAGAACGCGGCGAGGCATGGCGTGAAGACCCCACGTACGGAACGGT
This sequence comes from Clostridia bacterium, assembly GCA_009776385.1. GTDB lineage: Bacteria > Bacillota > Clostridia > Christensenellales > Aristaeellaceae > WRFT01. Next base: position 10,592 of record WRFT01000018.1, on the reverse strand, counting down.
TGTCTGCCGTTGTGAGCACGTGACGGAAGCGGAGATTAAAAAAGCCATTCATGCACCCGTGGGTGCCGGGAATATCGATGCGGTGAAACGCAGGACACGCGCGGGTATGGGGCGTTGTCAGGGAGGTTTTTGCGGTCCGCGTGTACTGGATATCCTCTCTGATGAGTTGGCTGTATCACCAATGCGTATCACAAAATTCGGAGAGGGCAGCGAGCTTTTAACAAAAGAAATTCGCGGAGGCGACATATGACGCGGGCGGATTTATTAATCATCGGCGCGGGGCCGGCCGGCCTGGCAGCCGCCATTGCCGCCAGGCAGGCGGGCGTAAAAGATCTGCTGGTTTTAGAACGGGAAGAAGCTTCCGGGGGCATTCTGCGGCAGTGTATCCATAACGGGTTTGGCCTTCACCGTTTTAAGGAGGAACTGACAGGTCCTGAGTACGCCCAAAGGGACATCGATTTGGCTGCGGATTTAGGCATCCGGATTCAGACAAATGCCATGGCGCTTTCGGTCACGCGGGACAAAGTGGTTTCTTTTGTTTCCCGTCAGGAAGGGCCTCGTCAGATAGAATGCGGCGCAATCATCCTCTGCACGGGATGCCGTGAGCGTTCGCGCGGGGCGATCGGAACACCCGGTACGCGCTGCGCGGGAGTTTTTTCCGCGGGGACGGCACAAAAATTCGTCAATTTGCATGGGTTTATGCCGGGCAGTCAAGTGGTTATACTGGGCTCCGGCGATATTGGGTTGATTATGGCGCGCAGAATGACGCTGCAAGGCGCTCGTGTTTTGGCATGTGTGGAAATAATGCCTTACTCATCGGGCTTAAATCGTAACATTGTTCAATGTTTAAACGATTATGATATTCCGCTGTATTTAAGCCATACCGTAACGGATATCCGCGGCACAAGCCGTTTAAACGGTATTACCATCTCGCGTGTGGATGAAAACAGGCGTCCTGTTCCCGGAACGGAAATCGATTTTTCCTGTGATACACTTCTATTATCCGTCGGCCTCATACCGGAGAACGAACTGGCGTTAGGCGCCGGGCTGAACCTATCGGCGGCGACGGGTGGCGTACTGGTTGACGATCGGTTTGAAACAGAAATCGACGGCGTTTTCTCCGCTGGAAACGCATTGCATGTACACGATTTAGCCGATGATGTATCCGAGGAGGCCGCCCGCGCGGGCCGCGCGGCGGCGGATTACCTGTTACGGGGCGGACAAAAACGCCAAATGCTGTCTGTCATGGACGGCCGCGGCGTTCTGGGTGCTGTACCGCAGAAGATTGCCGTTCCGGCCGAGGAAGATGTACGTGTCAGGTTTCGTGTGGATAGGGTTTATGAAAACGCCTATGTATGTGCCCACGCACAGGGTGCGGTGTTTCCGCGCCGGAAGCACCGTATCTTAACCCCGGGAGAAATGGCACAGGCAGTTCTGCCTAAACAACCTTTGTCCTTAGCAGAAGGCGATATCGTTATATCCATAGAAGGGGAAAAAGAGCGATGACGGTTGTTACCTGTATTGCGTGTCCGGTAGGGTGCCGTATGGGCGTGGAGACAGCGGACGGCGCTGTAACAGCCGTATCCGGGCACGGTTGCAAGCGAGGCGTGGAATACGCGCGTCAGGAAGCTGTCTGTCCAATGCGTATCGTCACGGCAGTCGTTCGGGTACGCGGCGGCATGCCGCTTTCGGTAAGAACCGCCTCTCCGATTCCCAAAAAAGATATTTTCGCCTGTATGTCGGCCATCGAAGGCATTGTAGTGAATAAGCCCGTTACCATGGGGCAGATACTCATTGAAGATGTTTGCGGAAGCGGTGTCGCGGTCATTGCCACAAAAGCGATGAATGAATGATGTGTCTATTGTAATTTGTAATAAAAGGTGGCAAACTGTTTTAAAGTTTTCCGCTGTGATTGGAAGAGTAAGGAAGATAGAAGTTTAAATGATGGAAACAATTCTGGCTCTGGATGGAATAAAAAAAGACTTTGGTGAAGGTGATATTCTTAAAGAAATCTCCCTTCAGGTATATAAGGGTGAGTTTATTACGTTGTTAGGGCCGTCAGGATGCGGAAAAACCACCACATTGCGGGTCATCGCGGGGCTGGAAGAACCAACAGCCGGCCGCGTATCGCTGATGGGTAAGGATGTGACGGATCTTCCGCCGGATAAGCGCAGTGTGAACACCGTCTTTCAAAATTACGCGTTGTTTCCGCATATGAATGTTGAAAAAAACATCGGATACGGGTTGAGGCTGCGGGGCGTGAAACGCGCTGACATTAAGAAAAAAGTGGATGACATGCTGGAAATGCTTCAGCTTCCGGGCTATCAGAAACGTATGCCGTCGCAGCTCTCCGGAGGCCAACGGCAGCGCGTGGCGATTGCCCGGGCCATTGTCTTGGAACCATGCGTACTGTTGCTGGACGAACCTCTGGGTGCGTTGGATCTGCAGCTGCGCCGCCAAATGCAGGAAGAGTTGAAAAAGCTTCAAAAGCATCTGGGAATGACCTTTGTTTATATCACGCACGACCAGGAAGAAGCCTTGAACATGTCCGACCGAATCGCGGTCATGCGGGAAGGACGTATTGAGCAGTTAGGCACACCGGAAGATATTTACGAACGCCCCGCGACGGTATTCACAGCCGGTTTCATCGGGCAAACCAACTTGATAGCCTGTGCGGTACTGGATACGGCTGCCGTACAAATCTGCGGTGTACGTGTACCGGCGTGCGCGGATGGTTTTTCGGCGGGAGAACAGGCGGTGCTATCGCTGCGAACGGAGCGCGTGCGTTACGCACCCGCATTGCAGGGGGGCCTTACCGGTATCGTGAGGGAACGCCATTACGCCGGCGGTACCAGGCGCACGGTGATACGCCTGTCCTCCGGACAAGATATCCTGGCTGTTTCGCAATCTGAGGGTTCCGATGACGCGCGGGAAGGAGACTGCGTCGCAATCCATTGGAAGCCCGATCACGCGGCGCTTGTCAGGGGAAACTAACGCATGAAAAAGAGAGACGCCCGTAAAGATTATATCCTCATGGCACCCATGGCGCTGTGGGCAATCGTCTTTGTGGGTTTATCAATGGTTTATATCATTGCCGTCAGTTTCCTTAAAAGCAATAATGCCATGGGCTTTACTTACCAAGTGACGGGCGAGAACTACGCGAAACTTTTAAATCCCACCTATTTAAGGATACTGCTGTCCAGTCTCTCGCAAGCGCTGTGCGCGACAGTTTGCTGCTTAGCGGTCGGCTACCCGTTCGGATATCTGATGGCGCGCACAAAGAAAAAAACACGCTCTGTCTTAATGATTTTACTAATGGCGCCTTTTTGGACAAACGCGTTAATCCGTATTTACGGCTGGCGGATACTCCTGATGGCGGACGGGCCAATCAATCTTGTATTAACAAAGCTGGGCTGGATTCAGGAACCCCTAAAAATGTTATATCAGGAAGGCACCGTCATTTTCGGACTCGTGTATGCCCTGATTCCCTTTATGATATTGCCCAGTTACACTGCCGCGGAAAAACTCGACCGTTCCCTTATCGACGCAAGCAGGGATTTGGGCGCGCGTCCGTGGCAGAGTTTTATAACCATCATTTTACCCCTCACAACTTCGGGTATCTTGGCGGGTTGTCTGCTTGTGTTTATTCCGGCTATCGGCCTGTTCTTTATTAATGACCTGTTAGGGGGCGGGAAGCTCATTAACGTGGGCAATCTCATCAAGGATGTGCAAAAAACACGCGATCTGCCGCTCATGGCGGCGTTGGGTGTGGTACTGTTAGCGGTGGTGGGGCTTTTACTGTACGTTTATCAAAAACTCGGCGGCAAGTCGAGCGACTTAAACGTCTTCTAGAGGGGTTTATGCGTAAAAAAAGACTTAAAAAAAGTGTTTCTCCCGTTTATCTGTCACTGGTACTGGTTTTCCTGTACCTTCCCGTTTTAGTGGTGGTGGTTTTCTCCTTCAACGATAATCCGGCGCGCAACCCTACGGTCTTTACCGGATTTACGCTGGAATGGTACCGCGACCTGTTTAAAAACACGCGAGGCTATTGGGATGCGCTGGCCGTCAGCCTGGAATTGGCGTTCTGGTCTTGCGCCTTATCAGTCATTATCGGTACAATCGGCGCGGTCGGCATGGCGCGGCGTATGACGGAAGGGCGCGCGAACTTTGCCGCGCGCGCCGCCGAGATGATGACCACCCTTCCCATTCTCATACCGGAAATCATACTGGGGCTCGCGTTTATGTCCATGTTCTATTTCGCGGGAATCCCCATGGGTATGACGGCGCTTGTCTTAAGCCATACCACGTTTTGCGTACCCTACGTGTTTATCATCGTCAAGGGGCGTATGGCAGGCTTAGATCCGGCCCTCTCTGAAGCGGCGCGGGACTTGGGCGCGAATGAACGCCGTGTGTTTACAGATATCATTCTGCCGCTTATCCGCCCCGCGATTATCTCAGGCGCCGTACTGGCTGTCGCCATGTCGCTGGATGATTTTATCATCAGCGTCTTCCTGTCCGGCGCGTACACTGTTACACTGCCGTTGAAAATCTATTCAAGCGTCCGTACCGGCGTGTCGCCGCAGATCAACGCCTTATGCTCGGTGATGCTGGCAATCGCATTCCTCATTGTGGGCATCAGCAAACTGGCAGGGCGTAAACGGAATGCCGATAAAGCCTGATGGCTTTCGGATATCTATTTTATTTTTAGGAGGCTGCCGCTATGAAAAAAGTACTGTGCATCGCGTTGTTCCTCATGATGCTCATCCCCGTTATTTCTATTGCCCAAGAAGAGAAAGCGCTGAACATCTATACATGGGAAGAGTATATCGATGACGATACCATTCGCCAGTTCAGTGATGAAACAGGCATCAAGGTCAACTATGCGCCTATGGGTTCCAATGATGAAATGGTAGCCATTTTACAGCAAAACGGTGGCAGTGAGTATGATATCATCATAGCCAGCGATTATGTGCTGAACACACTGCGCAAAGAGGGCCTGCTTAAAAAGCTGAACAAAGAGGCGCTTCCCAATTACGTTAACCTGAACCCGGATTATTTAAGCAAGTTCTACGACCCCGATAACGAGTATGTTATCCCATACATGGCCGGTACGCCGCTCATCGTCTATGATCCGGATAGGGTCAGCATTGAAATAACCGGATACGGCGACCTGTGGGATCCTTCATTAAAGGATGCCATCGTCATGATAGACGACGCGCGCGTTATCATCGGCATCACATTAAAGACCTTGGGGTACAGCTTTAATGTAACGGATCCGGATATCCTCAACCAGGCGAAAGAAAAGCTGTTCAGCTTATATCAGAACATTCATGCTTTTGACTATGATACGCCTTATAACGTCCTGCTTTCGGGCGGGGCATCCGTTGCTTTCATGTTTACGCCGCAGGTGAAAGATGCATTGGATGGCAACCCCAATCTGGTGGTGGTATACCCGGTAGAAGGGATGGGGTACGGTATCGATAACCTGGTCATTCCCGTCAACGCGCCGCACCCGAATAACGCGGAGATCTTTTTAAATTTCTTAATGGATCCGCAAGTCGCGGCGCAGTGCGCGTTGGCTCAGAATTATATGAACCCCAATAAGGCGGCGGAAGCGTTTCTGCCCGAAGAGTTCTTAACCAGCCCCGTGCTGTACATAGCGCCGGAAATCCTCGGCGACCCGGAGTTCATTGAGGATGTAGGGGAAATGGAAGGCGCGTTTCAAGAAATTTGGACAGAGTTTAAAATGCAATAGTTAAAGTCGTGTAATGAACGCAAAAAGGAGTATAAAGCCATGCCGCATGTCGTTATTAAAATGATTAAGGGCCCTTCCGTAAAGCAGCAAGAGGAAGCAGCCAAAAAAATCCGCGATGTCCTGGAAGAAACGATGGGGAAACCCGGGAAATATGTCTCCGTATCCGTGGAAGAATATTCGTTTAACGAATGGGAAGGCGTATATGACGCTTGCATTAAAGACAACAAAAACGTGGTATTAAAACCGGGTTATACCAACCCCGTAACCTTCTCCTAAAGGTATAGCATTTAGCTGATATCACGGTTTACCCTTAGATATTGACGCAATGATGATACAACAAAACACCGCGCGGGACTTGCTTTCGCGCGGTGTTTATAGCTCACCCGCTTAACGGCGTTTGTATCCGGATGCGGCAATCTTTTCCTGCAGCAGAGTCCAATACTGCTCATCATTTATCGGAAGCGATACGGTTTTTCCGGTCCAGGAAGATAAATACATCGCGTTGCACAGCATTAAACCGGAGATTCCTTCCGCGCCTTCGGCGATGAGTTCGCCTTTTCCCAGTATTTTATCGGCGAAAGCGGACAGTACGCCGCAGTGGGCGGTATACTCACCTGTGATGGGCACTTTAATCTCCCAGCGTTCCGGCTGTTCAAAGGCGGCGCGCGCGGTTGCCAGGTGATGGGGGATATCTTGGCATAAGCGGGTAAAGCGAATGGAATCTTCCTCAACGACCAATCTGCCGCGTGTTCCGGCCACTTCCAATCGGTTGGTTCCCGGCGATTCGCCGGTATTGGTGGTCATAATGCAGGTGACGCCGTTTTTATAAGTCAAAAATGCCGTCACATCGTCTTCTACCTCTATATGGTGCGTACGCCCGATGCGGCATTCCGCCCGAACCGTTTCCGGCATACCGAACATCCATTGAAGCAGGTCCAGTTGATGCGGGCACTGATTCATCAAGACGCCTCCGCCTTCCCCGGCCCAGGAACCGCGCCAATCACCCATGTCATAATAATACTGCGTGCGGTACCAGTGGGTCGCGGTCCAATGAATACGGGTGATCTGTCCCAATTCGCCGTCTTCCAATAGTTTTTTCACCTTGGCGTAATAGGGATTTGTCCGTTCGTTAAACATCACGGCAAAAACTTTGCCTGTTTTTTGCGCCGCGGCAATCATCTCACGTGCCGCAAGCGTATAGACGGCGATGGGTTTTTCCGAACAGGCATGCAACCCCGCCTCCATCGCCTTAATGGCGAGCGGCGGATGGAAATAATGCGGCGTGGCTATCAGCACGGCGTCGCATGTGCCCGAAGCGATTAACGCGTCGGCATCGGCAAAGCCGGGTACGCCGGGGAAAGACTGCATCGCCTTGTCAAGCGCCTCGGGGTTGTTATCGCACAAGGCGGCCAGCCGTATCGCGGGTACCTTACCCGCGGTTAGGTTTGTCGCATGCCCTGTTCCCATGATACCCGCTCCGATGATACCAAGCCTTACTTGCTCTTCCATCATACTGCCTCCTTAACCGAATAAACGCCGAAGATAGGCGATATCGCGTTCCAATTTTTCTTGTGTACTCATGTCGTCGCAAAAATCCTCCAACGAGATATAGCCATTGTAGCCGATATCCTTAAGGGCTTTGGCAAAATCCGGAAAAGAAGCCGATCCTTCCCAAAACGGGGTATAAAGGTTTTTAAAGCGTGCGCTGCCGTCCTCATAACAGCCGTCTTTTGTCATGACGGCGTTCTTAACATGCACATGGTCAAGATACGGGCCTAGTATCTCCAACCCGAGTTTATACGCTTCATAGCCTTCCGACACCATGTTCCCAATATCGTAGATAACGCCGATTAGCGACGGATCGAAAGGCTCCAGTAATCGGCGGGCGGCGCTGGCGCTTGGGTGAATACGGTTTGGGTGCATCTCGATGTTCATCTTTACGCCCAGTGCTTTTGCCGTTGGAATGAGTTCGGCAAAGGCCGCTTGAGAAGCGAAGAACAAGGCGTCATGCGGTCGGCTTCCGTCATAGGCAAGCCCATTTACGCGAATCTTTGGGCAGCCCATCAGCGCGGCTGCCTGCAGGAGCGCGATAACATCTTGTGTTTGCGTACAATCCGCGTAAGTTCCCAGGGCGCAGATGTCTATACCATACCCCTCGCATAGGGACTTGATTTGTAAGGCGTTATCCCTTACTGTATCACTCTGAATGGTGCAGCGGTTATGCCCCCAATAGGAGTAAGGCGCGTCCTTTAATGCCTCGTCCGTTTGTGTCACGCGCCACTCCACGCCGTCATACCCGAATCGTTTCAGTTCCGGCAGCAGGGCTTCCGGCGACATATCCTTAGCGCATACCGTAAAAATGGCGTATTTCATTTCCTATCCTCCTCTTTTCGTGTCCATATCATATCACGAATCATAAAAAACCCGCAATCCCATTCATACCATTCATCACATGTCTCATATAAAGGTTTATTTAACCGCTTACCCTATTAGGCACGGTGAAATAGCCTCAATATGCCTTGTGCGCGGCGGGGAAAGCGTATAGAATAAGCATGTGTGCGCTTTATTTATAGTTAAGTTAATGGAAAGGATGACTATCCGGTAGCCAATGAGAATCTTAGTTGACGCCGATGCGTGCCCGGTAAAAGAAATCATCGTACGGCTGGCAATACAGCGCGGTATTCCCGTCATCATGCTGATAGATACGTCACACCGGCTTCATGACGGGTACAGTGTGGTTGTCACCGTGGATAAACATGCCGATAGTGTGGATTTCGCGTTGATGAACATGCTTACCCGTGAGGACATTGTCATCACGCAGGATTTTGGGCTTGCCGCAATGGTGCTTGGAAAAGGCGCTCTGGCCGTTAATCAAAATGGATTTGTTTATACGGACGATAACATAGAAAAGCTCTTGATGAACAGGCATATCAGCGCGAAAATAAGACGCGGGGGCGGAAGGACAAAAGGCCCCGCCAAACGAAAGCAAGAGGACAATGATCGCTTTGAAGCCTTGTTAGTCAAATTACTGGATGTCCGCCAGGCAAATAAGTCATGAAATGAGATGCGAACCGATGCGTTATACCATACGCCAAGAAAGGCCGTCGGATTATCCGGAAATAAACGAGCTTGTAAAAAAGTCGTTTGCGACAAACGCCGACGATGACGGCACGACGCATGAATACCTTAATGCGCTTCGGGGTAAGGACGTGTTTATACCGCAGTTATCATTGGTGGCGGAAGCCGCGGACGGAATGCTGATTGGACAAATTGTGTTATATAAAACGACCGTCACAACATCTCGCGGTGCGGTGAGCGAACTGCTGCTTTCACCTATTTGCGTGCATCCTGAATACTTTCGGTGCGGTATCGCGCGGGCACTGGTGGCAGAATCATTGCCTATAGCGTTTAAGCTGGGTTATAGGGCGGTTTTCTTGTGCGGAGACCCGCGGTTTTACAGCCGCTTAGGGTTCGTACCGTCGTATCAATACAATATACGCCATATCAAGGAGGATACCGCCGAGTGGAGCATGGTCCGCGAACTGTACAGCGGCGCGCTAAACGGAGTAACAGGAACGATTAATACAATATAGACCGTCAGAAGGGGAGAACGCCATGCCATACACCCTTATCCGTAACGATATAACGACATGCCGTGTGGATGCTATCGTCAACGCCGCCAATGTAAACCTAAAAATGGGCGGCGGTGTTTGCGGCGCGATATTCAGCGCCGCGGGAGCCGGCAAATTGCAAAAAGCTTGCGAAGCCCTCGCGCCGATAAAAACCGGTGAGGCGGTTATAACAAAAGGATATGCATTGCCCGCAAGATACATCATACACACGGCGGGGCCTGTCTATCATGACGGGAAGCCTTATGAGGAAACATTACTGCGTATGTGCTATATAAACGCCCTGGACCTTGCTAACAAGCACGGCTGTAAAAGCGTCGCGTTCCCGTTAATCTCAAGCGGTGCTTATGGTTATCCCAAGGAAAGGGCGCTTATCGTCGCTACAGGCGCTATCAGCCAATGGCTGATGAAAAATGATTTAGATGTGCTGCTCGTTGTGTACGATAAAACGGCATTCATGCTGTCAAATGAGCTAACCGGTAAAGTCAGGGCTTTCATTGATGAAAATTATATCGATGAAAGAAAAGCAAAGTTTGACCGCAGCTCACGTTTGTATGAGGATGTAAGCCTCGATTATATGGAAACAGAAGCGTGCTTAATGCGGATTGACAGTTCCTTGCAAGCGCCCCAACGCCCCGTCGCTTATGAAGCGGAAACTATATCGAAGAAACTGTTGCATGAGGCCTCGCCCGGTGAGTTCATCGGGCGTTTGGATGAACCGTTTTCTGCTACGCTTTTACGGCTTATTGACGCGAAAGGCAAAACCGATATTGAAATTTACAAACGCGCAAACATAGACCGCAAGCTGTTTTCTAAAATCAGAACCGGCAAAGGGTATATGCCAAGTAAAAAAACCGCCGTTGCTTTTGCCGTGGCATTGGAACTATCGCTTCCCGAAACCCGCGACTTGTTGGAACGTGCCGGGTTCGCCCTTTCCCGTAGTGTTATGTTCGACGTGATTATCGAATACTTCATCACACGCAGGCATTATGATATATTTGAAATCAACAACGTCCTGTTCGAATATGACCAACCGCTGCTGGGCGGGTGAAAAGACGCTCGCGTAAAAAGATATACACATGTTTGTTATGCACCCCTTACACTAACCGTTTTGTCGTTTTCAAAGCGACCACCCTTATCAAAGTAAGCGTTATACTTCGTTTGTAAAAAGTACGAACGGAGGAACGCGCCATGAAAACAAATCTTAC